>JAIBDV010000151.1 GCA_024686055.1 Neptuniibacter sp. | reverse complement strand
GTCAGCGCTGATACCAATGCTGTACACATACCAATACCGGCACTGGGTCCATCCTTCGGTGTCGCACCTTCCGGTACGTGAATATGGATATCACTGGACTCATGAAAATCTGGCTTAATGCCAAGGCTTTCAGAGCGACTACGCACAACAGTCAGCGCAGCCTGGATAGATTCCTTCATAACATCGCCCAGGGAGCCGGTATGAATCTGCCGCCCCTTACCTGGAACAATGGCGCTCTCAATACTGAGAATATCGCCACCGACCTGCGTCCAGGCCAGACCGGTCACATGACCAATCTGATCCTGCTCTTCAGCAAGGCCGAAGTTACATTTGCGAACACCTGAATAATGCTCAAGCGTTTCGCTGTTTACTTCACGAAGCGACTTGTCGCTTGTCAGTGCGAGATCTTTTACCACTTTCCGACAGATCTTTGCAATCTCTCGTTCCAGACCACGCACCCCTGCTTCGCGGGTATAGTAACGGATCAGGTCGCGAATTGCTTCATCTGTGATATTAACTTCTTTCTCACGCAAGCCATTATTTTTGATCTGTTTAGGCGTCAGGTATTTACGGGAGATATTCAGTTTTTCATCTTCGGTGTAACCCGGAATACGAATAATCTCCATCCGGTCCAGCAATGGACCCGGGATATTCATCGAGTTAGACGTGCAGACAAACATAACATCGGACAGATCGTAATCAACTTCCATGTAATGGTCGTTGAACGTACTGTTCTGTTCCGGATCCAGCACTTCCAGCAATGCGGAAGCTGGATCACCACGGTTGTCCATGCCCATTTTATCAATTTCATCGAGCAGGAACAGTGGGTTTTTAACCCCTACCTTGGCCATTTTCTGGATCAGCTTGCCAGGCATGGAGCCAATGTAGGTACGACGGTGACCACGGATTTCAGCCTCATCACGCACTCCACCCAGCGCCATACGAACGTACTGACGGTTGGTGGCACGGGCAATAGAACGCCCCAGGGAAGTTTTACCAACGCCTGGAGGACCCACCAGACAGAGGATTGGGCCTTTACTCTTTTTAACCCGCTTCTGTACAGCCAGGTACTCAATAATACGGTCTTTAACTTCTTCCAGGCCGTAATGATCTTCGTTCAGAACCTCTTCCGCACGCTTCATATCGTGGCGGGTTTTAGAACGTTTGGACCATGGAATCTGCAGCATCCAGTCGATGTAGCCACGCACCACAGAGGCTTCCGCTGACATCGGCGACATCATCTTCAGCTTGTTGTATTCGGCCATGGTTTTATCGAGCGCTTCTTTCGGCATCTTCGCATCATCGATACGGCGCTTAAGCTCGTCCATATCGTTAACACCGGCATCATCCAGATCACCCAGTTCTTTCTGGATCGCCTTCATCTGCTCGTTGAGGTAGTACTCACGCTGGCTCTTTTCCATCTGTTTTTTAACGCGGCCACGGATGCGCTTCTCAACCTCAACCAGGTCGATTTCGCCTTCCATCAGCGCCATCAGATGCTCCAGACGGGCCTGACTGCCGAGGATTTCCAGAATTTTCTGTTTTTCGTCCAGCTTCAACGACATGTGGGCGGCGATGGTATCTGCCAGACGACCCACATCTTCGATGTTCTGCAATGAGGTAAGCACCTCAGACGGGATTTTCTTGTTGACCTGTACAAAACGCTCAAACTGCTCCAGTACCGTGCGTTTGTATAACTCAGCCTCGGAATCATCCAGTTCGGCAACCGCCAAAGTTTCAATTTCAGCGGTAAAAAATTCACCATCCTCATGCATCGCGCGAGTGCGGGCGCGGTAATCACCTTCGACCAGCACTTTAACCGTGCCATCTGGCAGTTTCAGCAACTGCAGCACACTGGCGACGGTACCAATTTCAAACAGATCCGCAGCGACCGGTTCATCATCAGAAGCATTTTTCTGTGCGACCAGCAGGATTTCTTTATCCTGCTCCATTGCCGCTTCCAGCGCCTGAATGGATTTTTCCCGACCCACAAACAGCGGTATTACCATGTGTGGATAAACAACCACATCACGTAACGGCAGTACCGGCAATGTCACGGTCATGTTTTCTTCCTGATCTTCAATATGCGCCATGAGTACCCTCTTCGATCAGACCAGTGCTCTTGTGGGCAGTGGCCGACTATCTGTTTTTAACGCGCTAACAGCGTACATGGGGCCCTGGTCTGCGTTATACAAGGGCTGGGGATAAAACTTTTTACGGCAGGAATGGTTTTGACATCTTCGTTCAACTGCCTGTATCAATTGCACCGCTCATATTAAGCGTTTACTGACGTGCAACAAACCGGTTCCCTTTCTGTATAGCAGTATCATCACGGGCCGACAATGCAAGATTTTATCTGGAGGTGACAAAACGGCAGTACAGAGACTGCCGTTCAGGGTGTGAATTACTTGTAGTAAGCGTTTTCGCGGACACTGTGGTCGGTAACATCACGCACACCCGCCAATGCAGGCAGACGCTCAACCAGGGTACGTTCAACACCGTCTTTGAGGGTCATATCAACCGCGCTACAGCCCTGACAGCCGCCACCAAACTGCAGGATCGCAATGTAGCCGTCTTCCTCTTCTACCAGTTCAATCAGCTTGACTTCACCACCGTGTGACGCCAGTCCCGGGTTCACATCGGAATACAGGATGTAGTTGATCTGGTCGGCCAGCGGGCTGTCGTCAGAGACCTTGGGCACCTTGGAATTAGGGGCTTTGATGGTCAGCTGGCCACCCATACGATCCGTCGAGAAATCGATCAGTGCTTCTTCCAGAAACGGCAGGCTGTTGCGCTCCAGATAGAAGCAGACCTTTTCCAGCTGCATCACTTCGTCGTCTTCAATCACCTCATCCGGTCGACAGTATGCCAGACAGGTTTCCGCATAAGGCGTGCCGGGCTGAGTGATAAAGATGCGCACAGCAATGCCTTCAACATCCTGTTTTTCCAGCAACTCTGCCAGATAATTTTCGCCCGCTTCGGTAACCGTAATGTTCATGGATTGCGTCTCTCCCACCTGCTTGAGGTAACTTCTATATGTCGCTGAGGATACAACGATTCTAAACCCGAGTAAATTGATCAGCTATTAATCAACGTAGGGTAGTGCAGCGATCTTTGCTAAGATATGCGGCCTTTTTTGCAGTCTTCAAGGTTCCTATCATGCCCAATGCCGCCGTGCGTTACCGCACGATTGCTATGCTCGGCCTGCCGATCATTGGCGGTATGCTGTCGCAGAGCCTGCTCAACCTGGTGGATGCTGCACTGGTTGGACAGTTAGGACCACAGGCGCTGGCAGCCACCGGCGCAGGAAGTTATGGCAGTTTTGTCGCTATCAGCCTTATTTTGGGGCTATCGTCGGCGGTGCAGAGCATGGTCGCCCGTCGCCGAGGTCAGCGCCGCTACGATGAAATGTTACAACCGGTTGTCGGTGGGCTACTGCTGTCGGTGCTTATTGCCCTGCCCCTGAGCCTGTTATTTATTCACTTTTCACAGCCACTGCTGGCGCCTCTGACCCAGCCAGACTCCGCAGGTCTGGCCCGGCAATATTTCGATTATCGCACCATGGCCATGGTTGCCGTGGCCATGAACCTGGCCTTTCGCGGCTGGTGGAACGGTACGGAGCGCCCTGGCTACTATCTGATTAGCCTGATCGCCACCCATCTGCTCAATATCGCCGTTAGTTATGGCCTTATCTTTGGTGCCTTCGGCCTTCCCACCATGGGTGCACCCGGTGCCGGGCTGGGCACAGCGGTCGCCCTGTTCGCGGGCGCAGGCATTAATAGCCTGATGTTGTGGCAGGACAGCCGACGTCAACAGATCACTCTGTTCAGCCTGAAGCCGGCGCTGCTACGCCGACTTATCTCCCTTTCGATTCCCCCGTCACTACAGCAGCTGCTGATGGCGCTGGCGGTGATCAGTCTTTTTTACATTGTTGGCATGCTGGGGATGGAACAACAGGCGATCGCCCATGTGCTGATCAATCTGACATTGTTTCTGATCCTGCCCGCGGTGGGTTTTGGTGTTGCCGCCATGTCGCTGGTCAGTCGGGCGCTGGGCGAACATAACGTTGAACTGGCCCACAACTGGGGCTGGGCGGTTGCCAAAACAGCGTTGGGGGCACTATGCCTGATCAGCCTGCCAATGTGGTTACTGACCGATCAGGTACTTGGATTATTTCTCAGTGAAGCGGCGCTGATTGCCCAGGCCCATACGCCATTACAACTGGCTGCACTGGCGATCTGTGTCGATGCGGTGGCGATCGTACTGGGCCAGGCGCTGCTGGGGGCCGGGGCAAGCCGGCTGGTATTAACAATTTCAACCCTGATGCAATGGGGCCTGTTCCTGCCACTGGCCTGGCTGGCCGGGCCGGTGCTGGGCTATGGGCTGCTGGGGATCTGGCTCTGCCAGGTGCTCTATCGGGGGCTGTCATCATTGATCTACATCCGCATCTGGCAACGCCAGCAATGGCAGACCTGCGTACTCTGATCGCAGTCTGGTAAACTGTGCGCTCACGAGTACCGGGGTGTTGTAGATGGACGCGCATAATCTGGTTTTTACTTTCTTTATGATTTTTACCGGGGCCGCTGTACTGGCTTCTGTGGCCCTGTATACCCGTCAGCCACTCCTGGTTGCCTATATCGTGCTGGGGGCTATCCTCGGCCCGTTCGGCCTGCAGTATGTTTCAGATACAAAGCTGCTGTCAGAAATTTCCCATATCGGCATCATCTTCCTGCTGTTTTTGCTCGGGCTGGACATGCAGCCTAGCCATCTTCTACACATGCTCAAAAAGGCCACCCTGGTTGCGCTGGGCAGTTCGGTTATCTTTCTCAGCGCCGGTTACCTGGTCAGCCTGGCCTTTGGTTTCACGCAAACTGAAGCACTGATTATCGGTGTCGCTATGATGTTCTCCAGTACCATCATCGGCATCAAACTGCTACCCACAACCGTGCTGCACCACAAGCACATTGGCGAGCTGGTGGTCGGACTGTTGCTGTTACAGGATGTCATCGCAATTCTGGTGCTGCTGTTTCTATATAGTGGCGAGGAGAGCAACGGCATCGGCAGCTTTCTGATGACGCTGGCAGCACTTCCCGTGCTGGTGGTGGTCGCTTTCGGCTTTGTGAAGTATGTATTACTCAAGCTGATCGCACGCTTTGACCGCTTTCACGAGTATATATTTTTGCTGGCCATTGGCTGGTGTCTGGGACTGGCAGAAGTGGCTCAACGCTGTGGGCTGTCCGCCGAGATCGGTGCGTTTATTGCGGGTATTGCCATCGCCACCAGCCCGATTTCACAATACATTGCCACCAGTCTGAAGCCCTTACGTGACTTCTTTCTGATCCTGTTTTTCTTCTCCATCGGTGCCAGCTTTAACCTCGGGCTGATCAACGCGATCATCCTGCCATCACTGGTACTGGCTGCACTGGTGATGGTGCTGAAACCGACTGTGTTTCGCTTCATGCTTAGCCGAATCAGCGAAACACCGCAGATGGGGTGGGAGGTTGGTTTTCGCCTCGGCCAGACCAGTGAATTCTCCCTGCTGATCGCCTATATGGCAGCCAGCGGCGCACTGATTGGCCAGGAGGCATCCCATGTCATTCAGGCCACCGCCATTCTGACGTTCCTGTTATCCACCTATGTGGTGATCTTTAACTACCCCTCACCCATCGCGGTATCCGATCACCTGCGTAAGGATTAAAACAGATACGTTAGCCCCAGCGCCGTACCGGGCCCACATCAATATGGATAAAGTTGGAGCGGCCATAATAACCGACACCGCCCCCTTTCAGGGACAGAGCGGCCCGGTGCAGTTCTTTGAGGGACACACCCGGAATCCGGATATCGATAGCCTGACCTTTCATATGGTAACTGCGCTTGGCCACCTGATGGCCGGCTCGGCGCAGCATCTCATTGGTTTGCGGCGAACGGTACGCCGAAAGCACCTGAATGGTTTCACGGCTATCGAGCCGATGGCTTAGCTCCGCCAGAGTCTCCAGTAACCGCACATCCATATCAATAGCCGCATCAGCACGATGATCTCGCAGCACCTGATTGATCGATTGCAGCACGTCAGGCTGGTAACCGTCCGGCGTCCAGAACGCAGCATTGATGCGATCACCGGTGTGCAGGTTTTCCAGTTTCAAACCCCGGTCCATGGGCAGTAAGCTGGCACTACGAACAGTAGCAGCCTGGGAGAGCTGCGGTAACGCAACCGCAGACCCCAGTACGGCGCCACCAAGGACTTTTAAAAAACAACGACGTCTAAGTGGCGTGTTCGACATAACGGACCTATACTCTAAAATTGAACAAGAAACAGACAACAAGCCGACTAGTTTGCCGGTCTTACTGTTGTTTGTATATTGATCAACTATTCAAAGTATGGTTCCGGGATTGCCAGATTTTCTCCGCTTCTATAAACAATTGTGCCGGGTCATCGCCACGGCCCAGTAATTTCAGGCTAATGGCAATTGTTGAAATAACCGCTGCAGTGCCATATTCGTGCTCAATTTCTCCCCGCCAGAGCTGCACAACCGCCTCCAGCGCCATCTCTTCATCACGAACCAGCCGTCGCGGCACCAGCCGTGGCCACTGTTGTTCTGACAGCTCACCTTCAAGCATCCACAGCGCATGGCTCTCACTGTCCGGACGTGCTTCAGCTTCACCGCCATCGCCTTTGAGGGTCAGATTACGTGGTGTCCCCAGCAACATAGCCGTCTGCTGATGCTTTGGGCCATAGGGTGGATGGAACACCCCATCAATGGCGCAGCGGGCATGGAGTGGATTCAACATCCGGCTCAGGGTATGCACGGGGGAGCGCAACCCCAGAATCGGTTTGAGGGTCATCAGACGCCCCAGCACCGGCGACATCGCCTCCAGCGGCATATAGGAAAACTGCCTGCTGTCCAGCTGTTCACTGACATCACCCCAGCTTTCAGCAACAGGCAAACCCAACGCTTCAACGACCTGCTGAGCATAAAGGCGCTCGGCGGTATGGCCCTGACTGCCGTGCATAAACACTCGCTCGCCGCTACTGGCCAGCGCCAGCGCTGACAGCACATACCAGGGATGGCGACGCCGCTTGCCCGCATACGTGGCCCAGTCCAGATCGACCGCCAGTGGCGGCGCCTGAATC
>JAIBDV010000192.1 GCA_024686055.1 Neptuniibacter sp. | reverse complement strand
GGTTGTACCCCTTACCCTTTTCCGCGCCACCCTCTTCGCTGATCGCATCGGTGCCGTACAGTGCATCGTACAGGCTGCCCCAGCGGGCATTAGCGGCGTTCAGGGCAAAGCGGGCGTTCATCACTGGCACCACCAGCTGTGGCCCGGCCATGGTAGCCATTTCCGGGTCAACATTGCTGGTGCTGGCGCTGAAGTCGTCACCTTCTGGCAGCAGGTATCCGATCTCCTGCAGGAAGGCTTTGTAGGCAGCGAAATCGAAGCTGTCCTGGCTGCGGTGCCAGGCGTCGATCTGGGCCTGGATCTCTTCACGCTTGACCAGCAATGCGCGGTTACGCGGAGCCAGGTCGTGGATGATGGCATCAACGGCGGCCCAGAACTGATCCTGGTCGACGCCCGTGCCTGGCAGCGCTTCGTTGTTTACGAAATCGAAAAGTGACTGTGCGATCTGCAGACCGCCTGACTGTACCCGTTGGCTCATAATAGTATGCCTCTGTTATCTACCCGGCGTCCGGTGTGAGGCCTCCAGACGCTGATTATTGTTATCCGCTCAGGGCGGTTTTTTGTGCATCGCAACAGTAATCAATGTGTTGCCTGCTGTCGCCTCTGCCGCGGCTAACGTTGTAGCGCCTGCAGACAGTGGCGAGTATCGGTTTCCAATCATAGGTAGAAAGCAGAAAGCAGGAAACCCCACCTAAAGTGTCAAGTGAGGGTTCAAAAACCCCAGCGGCCCGGATCACGCATCGGTTCATCCCGCCCGGCGGTCAGAATTCCCCGTACGGTGCGGACCAGAAACCATAATCCAATCAGCAGATAAGGGATGGCCCCGAACAGGGGGATCAGCGTGAAAGGCAGGCATACCACGCTGTACAGCAGACCGAGCCAGAAAGTACGGATCTGAAATCGGAAGTGGCTGAAGCCCGCCGGGTTATTTTCCCGCCGCCAGACATAGGCCAGCACCAGCCCGATCAGGCTCGGCAAACCGAGTAATAAGGCTGCTAAATAGCAGATATAGATCAGCTGAATACGGCCTCTTTGTGGCAGTGCAATATGGCTCATGGTGCCTGAATCTCCCTTTTTGGTTAGCAATCGCCGCGTGCGGCTCAGTCCGTTTTCGCCAGATGCACCTGCAACTGGGGAAAGGCAATTTCAATATTATGGGCTTTGAATGCGGCATCAATGGCGTTGTTCAGCTCATGGGCCACTTCCAGCCGGTCTGCCATGGCCGCTACATACACCCGTAAGTCAAAGTTCAGGGTACTGTCGCCGAAACCGAGGAAGAATGCCTGAGGTTCCGGCTCTTTCAGCAGGCGCTTATTATTGTGCGCGATCTCCAGCAGCAACGAGCGCACCAGCGCGGTATCCGAACCATAGGCCACACCCACCGGCAGTACCACACGGGTGACGGCATCACTAAGTGACCAGTTGATCAGCTGGTCGGTAATGAAGGTCTTGTTGGGGATGATCACCTCTTTGCGATCCCAGTCGGTAATGGTGGTGGCGCGGATATGAATCCGGGTCACATTACCGGTCAGGTTCCCCACGGTGACGGTGTCGCCGATCCGCACCGGCTTTTCAAACAGGATAATCACGCCAGAAACGAAGTTGGCGACAATTTCCTGTAAACCAAAGCCCAGTCCGACACTCAGCGCCGCCACCAGCCACTGCAGCTTCTCCCAGGCAAAGCCCAGCTGGCTGAAGCCCGAGGTGATGCCAACCAGGATCAGCAAATATTTGATCATAGTGGTAATGGCGTAGCCGGAGCCGGGCGCCAGGTTCATATGGCGCAGTAATAGCAGCTCCAGCAGGCCGGGCAGGTTGTTCGCCGCCAGCAGGCTGAGGCTGAACACCAGGATACCGACCAGCAGGTTCTTCAGGGTAACCGGCTGTAGAACCTCACCGCTCTCCCCCACTGCGGTGCTGGACCAGAGTTCGACGTTGTCCAGCACCACCAGGGTGGGCAGGAAATCACCCAGCAGCCACCAGAACAGGCTGAACAGCAGCGCCAGGCTACCCGCTTTGAGCAGTACCCGGGCCTGATCGGAGATGGTCTGCAGATCCAGCAGATCCTCCTCCAGCGGCGGTTCTTCTTCGTTTTTCTCCCGCGCGGCGAGGATCTCGGCGCGGCGGGTACGGGCGCGGGCGAACGCCAGTTTGCGCTCTTCGATCAGCAGCCAGCGGATGCCGATCCGGTAGAACATAAACACCACCAGGCAGATATTGATCGCTACCAGCTGCAGCAGCATCATCGCCCCGGCCGTCAGGGCATAGCCCCACAGGGTCAGCCCCACCATCACGGCCTGAGTGCCGATTAGCAGTCCCAGCCAGAACCGCGCCCGCTGCCACCAGCCTGGGCGGCCCAGTAACTGGTCGATCTGTTGCACATGTCGCCACAGACTGAACAGAAACAGCACCACCAGCCCGATCAGTACCAGAAACAGTAACCGGGACAGGCCCGAGCGCACCAGATCATTGGCGACCCCGTCCAGCCAGGCCCCCAGCATCAGCAACGGCGCGATGGACAGGAACAGGGTCAGCAAGCGGCGGCTCAGCACATCGGCCAGCAGCTGCGGCACTTCAAGGTGGCCGGGGAACAGCCCCCAGGGGCTTCGCAGCCACAAATAGAGGGTATGGATATAGCCCATGCTGAACGCCAGTACCTGCAACGCCATGGCAATGGCTGCCGCATCCGGGTGGTCCGGGTTGACCCCGAAACGGGCCAGTACAAACAGGAACAACGGCGTGGGCGCAGCAATCAGCGGCCCGATAATCAGCAGTTTGAGGGTATGGCTGATCCGGTCCTGACGCACATTGCCCAGCTGTTGCTGCCACTCACGCTGATGGCTGCCCTTA
Source organism: Neptuniibacter sp. (assembly GCA_024686055.1). GTDB lineage: Bacteria > Pseudomonadota > Gammaproteobacteria > Pseudomonadales > Balneatricaceae > Marinobacterium_C. The sequence goes on along the minus strand of JAIBDV010000192.1, from coordinate 3,430 downwards.
TAACGGATCATCAGCACCGCCATCAGCGCACTAAGCAGCACCAGAAACAGCCCGCCGATGACTGCTGGCGAGAGCTGGAGTACCTCATGTTGCTGCACCTTGCGCCAGTGTTTATAGAGGTTGCCGATGCTGTCCCGGATCTCGGCTGGCCAGCCCAGATCAACCGTCGGCACGCTGGGGTGCCAGAGCAGATTCTCGTTGAGCAGTTCACTGCTCTGGCGGATCTGTTCGTTATAGGCTTCCTGTACCGTCAGTAACTCGGACAAACTGCTGACCAGGGTCTGGCGGCTTTTGTTCAGCCGTCGATTCAGACTTTGCTGATCCGCCAGCAGCTCAGCCAGCTGTGCCTGCTGAGACGCATCCAGACTGTCATCGAGTGGTTTCTCATCAGCGTCCAGCGCCGTCTGTTCCTGCTCCAGGTTCAGCAACCGCAAGCGATTGATCTGGCCGTAGGTCTTACGGGTATTGATCGGTTGAGTCACCCGCAGCATCAGCCGGCGCATCTCGCCGCCCAGGTAGCCGATATCCAGCGCCAGTTGCTGCTTGATGGTGCGGTGGCTGCGGTCGAGTTTTTTCAGCTGTTTACGCAGCTCAGTACGGGTCTGGCTGACCTGCTCGCTTTGCGCCAGTGCTGCGCGCACCAGATCACTGATCGCTTTATTCTGCTGCTGTGCCGCCAGTAACAACGGGGCCACCACCAGCTGTTCGGAGGTTTTATCCAGCGCCTCCAGCGCCTGCTCCGCTTCACTGCGACGGCGCAGCTGGATAGCGGTTTCAATTTGCTCGACCTGCTGACGTTGCTGGGCAATCTGGCGTTCCAGCTGCTGCAGTTGCAGGTTGGCCAGCTCGGTCTGCCCGGGCAGTACCAGCAGCTCCAGCTCCAGTGCCTGCACCTGTACCGCCAGTTCGCTGAAGCGGGCATTTTTCAGCTGGCTGCGCAGCACATCGCTGGCATCCTTGCTCTTTTTTCCACTGCTCCCGGCATCATCCACCTGCTGACGCAGCTGGCCCAGCTGCTCACGCAGGCCGACCATCTTGTTATCGTTCTGATTAACTCGCTTGCGGGCCGCATTATGGGATCGTTCCAGCGCCAGCAGTTCTGCTTTGGTGCGGGTATGCAGCTGGTCAAGTTCGGCCAGCGGGCGTTTATCCAGCCCTTTAAGTGGTTTATTCTGGGCAGGCTTGGCCAGCGCTTTTTTCAGCGCACTGACCTGGCCCGGCTGCTGCTCAATCAGCTGTCGATATTCAGCGGCTTTGCCTTCGTAGCGCAGGGTATTTTCCAGCGCCGTTACCAGCTGCTGGTAGCGCTCGCGGGGGATCTGGCTTTCGCTATCCTCCACACTCAGGTTTTCCAGCTGGCTGCGGGCAGCCGCCAGATCTTCAGCAGTATCAGCCTGGGCGCTTAACGCGCTGAGGCACATAACAGAGAACAACAGGGTCAGGATCAGTTTTTTCATAGTCAGCGATTCTGGTGTAAGTCAGATGAACAACGCCTGATTGGGCCACTCAGTGGATCAGTCGAACAGGCCCCGGATCGTCACGGGCATCGGTACCGACCGGCCGCTATGGTGGTCCATCCAGACCAGTTTGGCATAGCCTTCACTGACTTTCTGGCCGCCCTGAGCCTGGCTGAATACCTCATAAGTACTCATAAAGCTGCTGCGCCCGGGTTCACCACCATAACAATGGATGGTCAGGGTATCGGGGTAGACCACCGGGCGCAGGAAGGTGCAGCCGACATTGATCACCACCGGCGCGATCTGACTGCCCTCCAGTGCAACTTCCAGCTGGACCAGCATCTGACAGCGGGCTTCTTCAAGGTAGCGCAGGTACATGGCATTATTCACATGGCCATAGGCATCCATATCTCCCCAGCGCACGGCCAGTTCACAGGTGCTTAACAACGTACGAGCAGGTGCTGTTGCGGTATCCACGTCACATTCCTTTTGCTGATTTATACCAGCCTACGACCTTAGGGTGTTTTACCAAGGTTGAAAAGCATCCCGGGCTGGTTTGGCTACAGTGTAGGGTGTACCTATTCGAAGGAGCACGCTGTGCCATTTGACCCGATCATGCTGTATCACCAGCTGCCACTGTTCCAGGATGCCCCGCCCCGACCCGGGCCGGTGTTCCAGGATTACCTGCAACTGTATCAGCTGGACGGACTGAAGAATCTGGCTCGCCACCAGCTGGGGCTGCTCGATGGCTACGGGACGCCGTTATGCGTGCAGTGCTTTACCCCCACCCGTCCGATTCGCGGCACGGTGGTGCTGATGCATGGCTATATGGAGCATATGGCGCTGAACCGGCCGCTGATCCAGCATTTACTGGATGAGGGTTTTGTGGTGGCCGGCTACGATCTGCCCGGACATGGCCTGTCGGAAGGCAAGCGGTTCTGGATTGACAGCTTCACCCGTTACGGCTGTCAGTTTGGTGACATTGTGCAGCAGTTAAGCCCGCAACTGCCTGCGCCCTGGCATTTTATCGGCCACAGCACCGGGGCTGCCGTGCTGATGGTACACCAGCGCCAGTTCGGTGAAATTGCTCACTGGCCGCTGGCCCAGCGGATTCTGCTGGCCCCGCTGGTACGGCCACAACAGTACCACCCGATCCGTTTTAAGCATCGCTGGCTGAAATACCTGCTCAGTACCGTCGCCCGTTATTACAGTGCCAACAGCCACAACAAAGACTATCTGACATTTGTCCGTGAGCAGGACCCGCTGCAACATAACCGTATTCCGCTGGACTGGATTGGTGCGATGCTGGCCTGGACCCGGCGTATCGAAGGCAGCCCACCCATGGCTGGCAAAGTCACGGTGATACAGGGACTGGCCGATGGCACCGTCGACTGGGTACATAATCTGTCGGTACTGAGTGAGCTGTACCCTGAATTACAGATCGAGCTGATCGAAGAGGCCCGCCACCAGCTGATCAATGAAGCAGAACCTTATCAGGGCCGCTTATTCAAGATTCTGCGCAGTACCCTGCATTCGCACTGGCCGTGCGCAACAGGCAGCCAGGTCCATTCAGCAGATAGCAGATAGCAAAAAGCCAGTCAGGAACTGACTGGCTTTTCAGGGTTGCGCAGGGCTGAAATCAGAACAGGCGACGGCTTCGCAGGGTGCCTTCAACCAGTTTCAGTTTTTCCAGCGCCAGTTCAGACGCATCAGCATCGACATCGATTACCACGTAACCGATCTTCTCGTTGGTCTGCAGGTACTGACCGGAGACGTTGATGTTGTTCTCGGAGAACACGGTATTGATCGCCGCCATAACGCCCGGTACGTTGCGATGCAGGTGCAACAGACGGTGTACATTCGGATGCGCTGGCAGGGCAACTTCAGGGAAGTTAACCGAGGTGATCGAGGTACCGTTATCGCTGTAACGGGCCAGCTTCTCTGCCACTTCGTAGCCGATGTTTTCCTGTGCT
>JAIBDV010000185.1 GCA_024686055.1 Neptuniibacter sp. | reverse complement strand
GTCGGCCAGGCCGCGATCTTCCAGCAGACGGTAGGCTTCCTGCACCGTGGAGATACTGACACCGTGCTCTTTACTCAGGGTGCGGATTGAAGGGAGTCTGTCACCGGTCTGAAAATAGCCCTGTTCAATACGCTCGCCCAGGGTGTCTGCTAATCGTTCATACAGTTTCATGCAATCGGTATCCTTACAGGCGATGTTACCAGTACAGATCAGTCGTGGGTGACCCTGACAGATCAGATCGATAGATTCTGTACTGGTATATGTTGCGTGTCTTTGAATCTGTAATGGTTTCAGTTTTTTCCCTACACTGCAAGGCAATGACGCGCTGACAGGGAAGTGAAACTATGAACTATCTGAATCAGTTGTATGGCCGCTTACGGGCTTATTATCGTTGCTATCGGAGTCGGCGGATGTTGCTGGGCATGGACCGCCAGGCGCTAGGCGATCTGGGCCTTAGCCGCTGCGATGCGGAAGCAGAAGGGCACAAGCCGTTCTGGAAAGAATAACAATACATCGAGGAGTAGAGAGAATGCGTATCCTGAAGTATCAGTTACTGGATGTATTTACCCGCCAGCCGTTTGGTGGCAACCAGCTGGCGGTGTTTCCCCAGGCAGAAGGGCTGACAACAGCACAGATGCAGCAGCTGGCCAAAGAACTGAACCTGGCAGAGACTACCTTTGTCAGTGCGGGCGAGGCTGAGCGGATGCCACGGGTACGGATTTTCACTCCGGCCTGTGAGGTGGACTTTGCTGGCCACCCAACCATTGGTACGGCGATTGCGCTGGCTTCGCAACAGCCGGACCAGCGGTGCAGTGACTGGCAATTACTGGAAAATGTGGGTCCGGTACCGGTGAAGGTACAGCTGCTGGACAGTGGTCCGGTAGCGGAGTTTGCGGTGGCGCAGTTGCCCCAGGTGTCCTTATCACCGTTTTCACTGGCGGATATTGCGGCGGTTATATCACTGAATTTGACCGATATTGTGGGTGAAACTCAGCACTCCAGCTGTGGTCTACCTTTTCATGTGATTGAGTTAACCGGGCGGGAGGCGCTGGCGCAGGCAGCTGCAGACAGTGCACGCTGGCAGCAGGTGATCGGTGATGATCCCAATGCCAGCCTTTACCTGTTCTGTCGCGAAGGTGAGCAGATCTTCGCGCGTATGTTTGGTATCGCTGTCGGTATCGCTGAAGATCCGGCCACCGGTAGCGCTGCAGCGGCATTAGCCGGTGTACTGGCCCAGTCACTGTCTGAGGGAGACTATGCGGTCGAGATCACCCAGGGGGTGGAGATGGGGCGGCCCAGTCAGATTAGCCTGTGTTTCAGTATTGCGGCAGGAGCGCTTACCCGGGTCACCGTGGCAGGCAGTGCAGTGCTGATGGGGGAGGGGCAGTTTTATCTGCCAAATGATGATGAGTCGAAAATCACGCCGTAAATATCGCGCCCAGCGCAGTGTTCTCAGTGCCAGTTTCAGCAACAGTTCCAGCAACAGTTTTTGGGCACCTGAAGTTAAGGTAGGTGTGGCGCTGTTCTCTGTTATTTTTATTAATCTGATGTGTGGTGCCATCGGCAGCCTTATTTGATTGCTTGGCCATATTAGCCGGTCACACGGCCTGCATCCTGCGGGCCGAACCGGTAGAATGCGCTCTGATTATGCAAATACAATCAGAGGTGTCAGTTGGAATTACTGAATGCGCAATTGCTGGGGCGTCCGCTACGGCTGGAAGGAAACATGGCTGGCTGGCAGCAACTGTACTGGGATAACCAGCTGGTGTCGTTCCGCGATGCCCAGGCCAGTAAAGAGGGCCCGGGTGATGATGCCATTGAACACCACTTTGAGCTGCGCGCAGATGATCAGCCGTTACAGTGCTGTTTGCGGCTGAGCCTGCAATGGCAGCCGTTTGTGCTGGACTACGCAATGACCGTCAACGGTGAGCTGGCGGGCGAAGGTCAGCAGGATAGCCAGGCGATGGAGCAGTCGGTACCGTCGGTAGTTCTGCCGATGAAAAAACAGTTCAGTCTGGTCGGCATGGGCCTGTTGGGGCTGAAACTGCTGAAAAGTGCCAAGATCATCAAAGTGGTACTGGCCGGTGCCAGTGTGGCCGCCTACGCCTGGTTGTTTTCATTACCCTTTGCGCTGGCACTGATCGCCTGTCTGGTGGTGCATGAGTATGGTCATATCCGGGCGATGAAGTCGTTTGGGATGAAAACCAAAGGTATTTATCTGATTCCGTTTGTCGGTGGTCTGGCGCTGGGCGAAAACCGGGTTAATACCCGTTGGCAGGATGTCGTCATTGCCATTATGGGGCCGACCTATGGACTGGGTATCTCGTTAGTCTGCCTGCTGGGCTGGCTGCTAACTGATGAGCCTGTGTTTGCCGCGCTGGCGTCGCTCAATGCGCTGCTTAATCTGTTTAATATGTTGCCCATCCTGCCACTGGACGGTGGCCATATCCTCAAAAGCATCAGCTTTTCCATGCACTCCTGGCTGGGGCTGGCGCTGTGCGGTGTTGCGGCGGCGGGTGGCATTTTCCTTAGTTATTACTTTGGTCTGGCACTGCTGGGTTTTCTGCTGCTGATCGGCAGTGTGGAGATCTTTTTTGAATGGCGCTATCGCCATCAGAGCCGCCTGTTACCGTTACAGCGTTATGGTCAGGTGGTGGCAGCGCTGTGGTATCTGGTGGTAACGCTGGGGCTGGTTGGGGTGATCTGGTATTTCGCCGGTACCGGTGATGCGTTACTGGGTTTGCCGCTGACTATTTTACAGAGCTGATTCAAGCACTTGGCTGGCTACAACTAAAGGTGGCCTAAGTCAGATCAATTTTTGTGCAGTATATGGCTTGAAATTGCCAGGTGAGAGGCTGTATAAATGTGTCTGAGGTTGCTTCGATTCAAACAGAATTGACCGTCAGGGAAGCAGCCAGGATCAGTCTGAAACGCTTTAAACAGCTGTTTTAGTACTGATATCTTAGACCTTTGAATCAAACTGTCATGTCTGACTTTCAGTTACGCTGAACAGGCATTGGCAATGTTTGAAAGAGACAGGCCCAATGAACGGTTGGCAGCTAGCTTTATTCAGTCTTTTTACCCTTATTTCCCTTGGCCTTGTGGCCTGGCTTTGTCTGTCTCAGCGGCTCGCTGGCTCCCCTCGGCGCTGCACGCTGGTCGATAAAGCCCGGGCTCTGGTGGGGCGGCGTTTACGGCTGGAGTCTGATCTTCATGCAGGCTCGGGTCACGCCAGGCTGGATGACGCGGTCTGGGACGTACGAGCCGAGCAGCAGCTGGCCGGTGGGGTAAAGGTTGAGGTGGTCGCAACGGATGGGCTGACGCTGCTGGTCAGGCCCTGCCGGTGCCCTGCATCGGCCCTGATTATGGACGCCGAATAACCTCGTTTCCCCACTAACCATGGGGGTTACAGACCACCGCGCAACTGTTTGCCGAACAAGGGTTCGGCAAACAGTTGCGCGGTGTTTTTTTTGCTCTATACTTCGCGAAATTCGGTCACAGTCGTGACACATAGATCCGTTTTTCCATAATCTTCTTTCTCAGGCGTACATGAATGCAGCTACCTGAACACATCAGTTCGGCGCAGTGGCAGCGCTTCAAAAAAGCCGCTGACCAGTATGAAACACCGTTTTTGCTTCTTGACCTCGATGTGGTACGTAATAAGTACCAGGAGCTGGAGCGGAGCTTTGACTACGCGGGTATCTATTACGCGGTTAAGGCCAACCCGGCTGGTGAAGTGATCCAGCTGCTGGCTGAGCTGGGCTCGAACTTTGATATTGCCTCCACCTATGAGCTGGATAAAGTGCTGGGCTTTGGTGTTGAGCCGCAACGGATGAGCTTTGGCAATACCATCAAAAAAGCCAGTGATATTGCGTACTTCTATCAGCAGGGTGTGCGGATGTACGCCACCGATTCTGAACCCGATCTGCGTAACATCGCGGCGAATGCACCGGGTTCCAAAGTCTATATCCGTATTCTGACGGAAGGCTCTGAAGGGGCGGACTGGCCGCTGTCACGTAAATTCGGCTGCAATCCGGAGATGGCGGTCGAGCTGGCCAGTCTGGCGGTGGAGCTGGGGCTGGAGCCCTGGGGGATTTCATTCCACGTGGGCTCCCAGCAGCGGGATATTGATGTCTGGGATGCCGCCATCGCCAAGGTGAAATTCATCTTTGAGCGGTTGCTGAACGAGCAGGGTATCCAGCTGAAAATGATCAATATGGGCGGCGGCTTCCCGGCCAGCTACCTGCAGAAGACCAACGAGCTGGTGACTTATCGTGAAGAGATCAGTCGCTTCCTGCAGGAAGATTTTGGCGGCAATATGCCGGAAATTCTGCTGGAACCCGGCCGTTCACTGGTTGGGGATGCCGGGGTACTGGTATCAGAAGTGGTGCTGATTTCCCGCAAATCCAGTACCGCGCTGGAACGCTGGGTGTACACCGATGTCGGCAAATTTAACGGCCTGATCGAAACCATGGATGAAGCGATTAAATACCAGATCGGTACCGACCATGAGGGCGAACAGGGGCCGGTGATTCTGGCCGGGCCGACTTGTGACAGCATGGATATCATGTATGAGCATCACAAATACGAGCTGCCGCTGGCATTGGAAATGACCGACCGCGTGTACTGGTTTTCAACCGGCGCGTACACCACCAGTTATAGCTCGATCGAATTTAATGGTTTTCCGCCATTAAAACAGTACGTGCTGTAATACGCCTGCCATAAAGCCTGCTTCATTGATGTAACTCTTTGGTGTGTCTGCAATTTAATTTGCAGACACACCACCGGCCATGCCAACATTGTGGACGTCCCACGGTCTCAGCTGTGCAGCGAGCAGAGCTGATCGTTAATTTTCAGTGGTGGCGAATCAGCCTTCAATGGCCTCGTCGCCCCGTCTTCGATCGAGTGCAAGTCTTCGGGAGAACATTGGATGTCCGGCGCCGAGTTGCTTACCACCCTTCTGAAAACAATTTCCGATACCGTTCTTATTATCGACAGTGCCGACCGGGTGAATTACTGCGGTGGTGGCAGTGACTGGGTGCAGCTTACAGCGCTGCGTGGCAAAACCTTGCAGGCGTTGTTTAATGACGAGGTGGCGTTGTTATTGTCCAGTCTCTGTGAACAGAGCCGTCGTGGTGAAGACACCCGACAGACCGAACTGACGTTGACGCCAGCGTGCTCACCAACGCTGGTAAAACTGGGGCTTAAAAGGCCCTGCTGGTATCGGGTGAACTGTAGCAAGCTGGCAGATAAAGCCATTCTGTCGCTGCATGATATTACCCGCGAGAAAGAGATTGAGGCGTGTGCTGAGGAGGCGCGTATCAATCATCAAAACCATCAGGGCCAGCGTGACCCACTGACGGGTGTCTATAACCGCAATGCGCTGGTGCCGATGCTGAACCAGGGGGTCGCTCAGGCGATTCGCTATGAGTATCACTGTTCATTAGTGTTGATTGATATTGATGGCTTCAGTGAGATTAATAAGCGTTATGGCAGGGAGGGCGGAGATCTGGTGCTGCAGGCGCTGGCCTCGGAACTGGAAAAGATGAAGCGAGGCGCTGATTTTCTGGTGCGCATCGGTAATGACCGGCTGGCGATGATGCTGCCTGAAACCCACCGCGATCAGTCCGGCGGGATGGGTCGGCGCGTGATTAAGCATGTTTCCCGGCTGGAAGTGCAGAGCAAAGCAGGCCCGATATGCTTCAAAGTCAGTATCGGCACCGCATCCCTGCGTGGGCCTGACGATACGACTGAAGCGATGAGCAAGCGGGCCAGCGAGAACCTGTCCATTGCCAAGCTTAGCGGTGGCAACCGGGTTGAAGTTGATGAAGCCTGATTAAACCTGGGTGGCGGGCTGACCCCGGAGGCATACGCGCATGGAATGCGCTGTGATAATGCAGTGAGAAGAAATACAGCCTGTACCGACTATGTAAGTTAAGGATGACCCATGGCAAATTTTTTGACGACCAGTGCAACCACCTACCTGATTGAAGAGTTGATCCGTAACGCTGAACAGCGGGTGACGTTGATCAGCCCCTACCTGAAGTTCAATGCCCGTATCCGCCAGTTAATTGAAGACCGGGTGGCCAGTGGTATCTGTTTTGACATCATCTATGGCAAGAAAAAACTTAGCGATACTGAGGAGCAGTGGTTAGCGGGTCTGTCTGGCTTGAGCCTGTATTTTTGTAAAAACCTGCACGCCAAGTGCTATTTGAATGAAGATCATTGTGTGATTACCAGCATGAATCTGTATGAATTCAGCCAGGTAAATAACAGTGAAATGGGAGTGTTGTTGAGTCGCCAGGCCGACCCTGATGCGTTTCGTGATGCCGCGAACGAAGCGCAGACGATACTTCGCATGAGCGAGTTGCAAAACAGCACACCCGAGCAGAGTCCG
>JAIBDV010000035.1 GCA_024686055.1 Neptuniibacter sp. | reverse complement strand
TTTCACCACCAATGCGTACGCCTTCCGGGTTGTAACCGCTGTGGCCAAAGGGCGAAGTGCCGCCTGTGCCGACCCATTTGCTGCCCCCGGCGTGGCGCTCTTTCTGCTCATCCAGCCGTTCGCGCAGGGTTTCCAGCAGTTTTTCCAGCCCGCCCAGTGCTTCGATTTCGGCCTTTTCTTCTTCACTGAGATTTTTCAGAAACTCGGCTTCCAGCCAGTGCTCAGGAATCAGTGCATCGGCGAAGCCATCCAGCGCCTCCAGCCCTTTGAAGTAGTGGCCAAAGGCCTGATCGAAACGATCAAAGTACTTCTCGTCTTTGACCAGACAGAGCCGGGCCAGCAGATAGAACTCATCGATGCTGGCAAAGGCGATGCGCTGTTGCAGGGCTTCGAGCAGCACCAGCAGCTCGCGCACCGTGGCGGGCACCTGCGCTTTGCGCAGGGTGAAGAAAAAGTCGATCAGCATCAGCGTGCCTCGCGTCGCGCCATAAAGGCGAGGCGCTGCAGCATGTGCAGGTCCTGCTCGTTTTTCAGCAGCGCACCGTACAGGGGTGGCACCGCCTGACTGTTATCGCGGTTCTGCAGAACGTCCAGCGGGATCTTGTCGGCCAGTAGCAGCTTCAGCCAGTCGATCAGTTCGGAGGTAGAGGGCTTTTTCTTCAGGCTCTGCACATCGCGTACCTGGAAGAAGATCTCCATCGCTTCGCGCACCAGACTCTGCTGAATGTCGGGGAAGTGGACGTCAACAATCTTCTGCATGGTGTCTTTTGTGGGGAAGTTGATGTAGTGGAAAAAACAGCGGCGCAGGAAGGCGTCGGGCAGCTCTTTCTCGTTGTTACTGGTGATGATAATGATGGGGCGTATTTTCGCCTGAACCCGTTCGCCAGTCTCGTAGACGCTGAACTCCATCTTGTCGAGCTCGACCAGCAGGTCATTGGGGAATTCAATATCCGCTTTGTCGATCTCATCGATCAGCAGCACCACCTGCTCATCACTGTCGAAGGCCTGCCACAGCATCCCTTTACGGATGTAATTGCTGATATCGTGGACCCGTTCTTCGCCGAGCTGGGAGTCACGCAGGCGGGACACCGCATCGTATTCGTAGAGCCCCTGCTGGGCCTTGGTGGTGGATTTGATGTGCCAGCGCAACAGCTTCATGCCCAGCGCACCGGCGACCTCTTCAGCCAGCATGGTTTTACCGGTGCCGGGCTCGCCTTTAATCAATAGTGGACGTTGCAGGGTAATCGCCGCATTTACGGCCATTTGCAGATCGTCAGTGGCGACATAATTCTGGCTGCCTTCAAACTTCATTGCGCGCTCCCATCAGTTTCAGCTCGGGTGACTTGAAGCGGCAGTGTATCAACAGCATGACTAAAGCGTAAGGGAAAGTACTGATGGCGATGGGGTTGTTACGTCTGGCTACGATCAACAAAGCTCGGCAGGCTGTTCTACCGAGTTTGCTCGTCTGTTTCTACTTAAGCTGGTGCGTTACAGCCACAGCCACAGCCACAGGTTGCCTGGGCCAGGAAAAACTCCTATATCCCTGTTGTATGTAATGTCTTTTGCCCGGTAGACTGGTTGCTGTTCGAATGGAAGTGAACGAGAGTTATCAGGGCGCTATTCTGTGTTCTTGCCAGTCTGTCGTTAAGGATTGACCAGGAGGAGGTTTGTATTGACCACTCTGACGCATTCTGTATTGTTCCTTCCATAAAATTACCAAAGCCTGACACGGTTGTGATCAGGTCATTAGCCGTTGTTTCTACAGCGTTGCTGAAATGGATCAATGACAGAAAAGGATAAGAATCATGCAGGTGAAACGTTCGGTTTTATTGATGGCGGGTGCCATGGCGCTGGCATCGTGTGCGGCAACGCCGCCAGCGCAAACGGTTGAGAATAATGGGATCTGGATGGAGCAGGGCTGGACCGATGCCGAGCGCCAGAAATTTCACTACATTACCCAGGGCACATCAACGCTGCCGATTCCGTTTGACTGGTTTGATAGTCTGGAGCAGCCAGGCATCTGGAATGGTTTACAGGGCAAGTTGCTGAGTGACCCTGATTATCTGCCGGAGTCGCTGGGCTTTATTCCAGGTAACCCTGACCGCCAGGTGAACCGTAGCGGCCTGCCTGTCGGCTTTGCGCTGATGGACGATTTTTACAACCCGATTCTGCAACGTAAGGTCACCGCACTGGGACTGACCTGTGCCGCCTGTCATACCGGCCAGATGGAGTATCAGGGTCAGGCTCTGTACTTCGATGGTGGTCCGGCGATGAGCGATCTGACCGGGCTGACCAAGGTGCTGATGCGCACCATGCTGGAAACCCGCCTGATTCCGACCCGTTTTGATCGTTTTGCTCGTCGGGTACTGGGTGAACAGTACAGCGCTGCAACCAGCAAGCAGCTGAAAAAGGACATGACTACCACGATCAAAGTTCTGCTTAAAGCCGCGCTGGAAGGTCTGGAAGCGAAAGATCATGCCGCGCTGGATGAAGCACTGGCCAGTGACAACAATAAAGCATCGATCATCAAACGTGTCCGGGTAGCACTGAAGCAGAATGCCTCACTGGAAGAAGGCTTTACCCGGCTGGATGCGCTGAACCGTATTGGTAATGCGGTGTTTAGCAGTGATTTGCAGAACCCGGCCAATAACCACGCCACCAATGCACCGGTTAACTATCCGCATATCTGGACCACCTCCTGGTTTGACTGGGTACAGTATGATGGCTCGGTGATGCAGCCGATGGTCCGTAATGCGGGTGAGTCACTGGGTGTTTCTGCCGGAGTTAACCTGAAGCCGACGCCAGATGGCAAGCCTGTACCTCAGTTCGCTTCAACGATTCCGCTGGATAACCTGGACTGGATGGAAACCCTGCTGGCGGGGAAAGAAAATCCGTATGAGCAGAAAAAACTGGGCGGGCTGCAGGCACCTGAGTGGCCTGAGAAAATCCTTCCGCCGATTGATAAAGGACTGGCGGCCAAAGGTGAACAGCTATACGTTGAAAACTGTGAGAAATGCCATATGCCACCGGTTAATTCCGCGCGGTTCTGGCAGGAAAGTGTCTGGGCTGCCAAGGGCACTGCTGATAATCGCCTGATTGCGATGAATCTGATCCCGCTGGATGAAGTGGGCACGGACTCTGCTCAGGCGGATGTGCTGCAAAACCGTAAAGTGAACATTAGCCAGATGGAGATGGACCCGGAGACATCGATCTATCTGGTGCCTGATTATGCCCTTAAAGGCCTGGCGGGTGACAAGTCTGATCAGGCATATAACGCTGGCGGTAAATACAACGGAGGCTGTCAGCCGTTCCCGATGAGCAAGCTGGTGGATGACAAAGGTAATGTGCTGTTTGCCGCGGCCCTGGGAGCAACAGTGCAGGAAGTGAATAACTTCTGGTACAACACCCATGATGTCACTGGCGCTGAAAAGCAGCGGATGGATGGTGATCGGCTGAACTGCCTGCAGGCTGGAGCCGGTTATAAGGCCCGTCCACTGAACGGTATCTGGGCGACCGCGCCGTTCCTGCATAACGGTTCCGTACCAACGCTTTACCATATGTTGTCTCCAGTTGCAGAACGGCCTGAGAATATCTTCCTGGGCAGCCTGGAGTTTGACCCGATCATGGTGGGCTACAAATATGATCAGGGACCATTCCAGCTTAATACCGCGCAGCAGGGTAATACCAATGTTGGTCATGAATTTACCGATGCTCGCACCGGTAAAGGCGTGATTGGTCGTGGCCTGGGTGAAGATGAGCGCTGGGCGCTGGTCGAGTATCTGAAAACGCTGTAAAGCGATTTCAGTCGAGAAATGAGTATTGAACAAGGGCTGCCGCAAGGTGGCCCTTTTTTATGGTGGGAAATTGCTGATCAGGATCGGGCATGGCTGATAGTGAAGCAGACGGTTATGTGTAAGCCCTGACTGGCAGGGCTTAGAGTGGCAGGGTTTATTCTGCAGCGTCGCGGGTGAAAACCCAGCTGTCACCTTCGGACATCGTGGGGGCAAAGCGGTACCCGGCCAGATCAAAGCCTTTGAGCTGTTCTACCTGGCTCAGTTCGTTCTCAATGATGTAGCGGCTCATCAGGCCACGGGCTTTTTTGGCATAGAAACTGATGATTTTGTACTGGCCGTTTTTCAGATCTTTGAATACCGGTGTGATCAGGCGTCCCTGCAGGTTGCGGGGTTTGACGGCTTTGAAGTATTCATTCGAAGCCAGATTGATCAGGGCGGGCTCTGTCTGTTCGGCCAGTAGCCGGTTGAGTTCGTCTGTCAGCAGGTTGCCCCAGAACTGGTACAGATCTTTACCACGCGGGTTGGCAAACTTTGTGCCCATTTCCAGTCGGTAAGGCTGCATCAGATCCAGCGGTTTCAGCAGGCCATACAGGCCAGACAGAATTCGCAGGTGTTGCTGGGCGAACTGCAACTGATTGTCATTGAGGCTGGCCGCATCCAGTCCGGCGTAGACATCACCGTTAAAGGCCAGAATCGCCTGTTTGGCGTTGTCTGTGGTGAAGGGCAGGCTGAATGACTGGTAACGGGCAACATTCAGGCTGGATAGCTTATCACTCAGTTTCATTAGCTCAGCCACGTCCTGCACTGAGAGTTCGCGAAGTGGATCGATCAATTCCTGGCTGTGGCTCAGAAAATCAGGCTGGCTGGTGGCTGTTGTCGTTGCCGGGGTGTCGTAATCCAGGTTTTTGGCTGGGGATATTACTATCAGCATTGTCAGGCATCTGTTGTTTAAGGCGGTAGCGCCATGATAACGATGAGTGCTTTGTGCTGTCGACAGACAGGCAAAAAAAACCGGCGCAAGCACCGGTGGGAGTTTGGAGAATGAAAGGTGTAGCCCTGGGATGCCAGCTGGATATGATGGCACCTTTTAAAGGGTCAGTTGGCGCGTAAACGGCTGTCCAGTGTGTCGACCAGTTCACACCAGTCGGCGTCCTGATCAAGTGCCTCGCGCAAAAAACTGGCCTGTGACGCAGACCAGAACGTTGCATCAGCCAGGGTAATTACATCGCTATAGAGCTGGTGCGTTGCTATAAAGCGATCAATCTCGAGATCACTGCTGGGTAGCCCCAACTGCGAAAACAGTGCGTTGAGGGTATGTGATGAGGTATCCACCGGTGATCTCCTGCTGCCGTCATACGTTAGTCACAGTGTTGGCCAGTGAGTACGGGCTGTCAAAGGTGCTTTTATTTAGTCATATTGAGTGGCTTTGTCAGTAACCAGCTGTTTTTTAATGGTTATTTTGTTATTGGAACGTTTGAAACAGTATTCATTCAATTAGATCGAGTTGTTATTTAAAAAGACGGGATAGTTATTACAAGGCAAGCATTTTTGTTAGCGCAGACCGGTGAAGTGAGTTATCGCTGATGCTGGCCGGGCTCCTGTCAGTATTAAGCGCAACTTGTTGCGCTGTGGCCGCGAAGGTGCGGCTGAATTACGTTATGATGACTGCCATTTCCCGTACTTCAGATAAAGATTACAGATGAGCAAGCAAACAGTTCTGACCGGTATCACGACAACCGGTACGCCCCATATTGGTAACTACCTGGGGGCGATCAAGCCCGCGATTGAAGCCAGCCTTAACCCTGCTTATAACAGCTACTTCTTTCTCGCGGATTATCATGCACTGATCAAGTGTCATGAGCCCGAGCGTGTCGCCCGTTCCACTCAGGAAATTGCCGCCACCTGGCTGGCGCTGGGGCTGGATACGGATGTGGCGACATTCTACCGCCAGAGTGATATCCCCGAGATCCCGCAACTGACCTGGCTACTCACCTGTACGACCTCTAAAGGTCTGATGAATCGGGCCCATGCCTACAAAGCGTCGGTGGATGCCAACCGTGATGCGGGTAAAGAGGATCTGGATGACGGCGTCACCATGGGGCTGTTTTCTTACCCCATTCTGATGGCCGCCGATATTCTGATGTTTAACGCCGATATCATTCCGGTGGGTAAAGATCAGATCCAGCACATTGAAATGGCACGTGATATTGCTGGCCGTTTTAACCATGGCTTTGAACCTTTATTTTCCTTGCCGCAGGCACAGGTGGATGAAGCGACTCAGCTGATCCCGGGTCTGGATGGCCGTAAAATGTCGAAAAGCTACGACAATACGATTCCGCTATTCTCCAGTACAGATCAGCTGCGCAAACTGATAAACCAGATAAAAACGGATACCCGCGCGCCAGGTGAACCGAAAGATGCTGATGGCAGTACGCTGTTTCAGCTTTATAGCCTGTTTGCCAGTGAGGCGGAAAACGCTGCAATGCGTAACCGTTTCGCGGAGGGGATTGCCTGGGGTGATGCAAAAACGGAACTGTTTGAGTTCCTTAATGCCCAACTGGAAGCACCGCGCCAACGTTACAATGATTTGATGGCTGATCTGGGCTACGTTGAAGCGCAGTTGCAAAAGGGGGCCGTAAAAGCCCGTGAGCACTCTGCGCCGTTTATTGACAACATCCTGGCAGCGACGGGTATTCGTCCGCTGACCTATGTGCCGGCCATTAAAACGGATGAGTCGGTGAAAAAAGAGAAAAGTGCTGAAGATATTGCGCGGGCTGAACAGGGCCGTCGTCGCGCAATTGTGATGCAGCTTAAGCGTGAGATTGAGCGGGTTGAAGCCGCTGATGATAAGGCTGCAGAGGCACAGGCGGTACTGGCAGAAAAAGCGCTGCAGGTAGAAAGCCTGAAGAAAAAAGCACGCCAGAAAGCTGAAAACGAGCTGGATGTGTTGCGCGAAGAGCTGTCCCGGTACCAGGGTTAAGCCGAATGGGTCTGTCACCTGTAGAGGTGGCCAGCGGTCCAAGGAGGAAGCGATGTATACCACACTGGTAAGTACAGAGCAGTTAAACGATCACCTGGGTGAATGGCTGGTGCTGGATTGCCGTTTTGATCTGGCAGACACCGATGCCGGGCGGCGGGCGTATGCTGGCGGGCATATTCCTGGGGCATTCTACCTGCATATGGAAGATGATCTGTCGGCAGAAATTACACTACAGTCGGGCCGCCATCCGTTACCCCGACCAGAGCGACTGGCTAATCGGCTGGCAGCGCTGGGTTTGTCGGCTGGCCGCCAGGTGGTGGTCTATGACGATGTCGGCGGAGCTATGGCTGCTCGGGCCTGGTGGTTGTTGCGCTGGATGGGTCATACTAATGTTGCGTTGCTCAATGGTGGTTATCCCGCCTGGCTGGGGGATGAGATGGAGGTGAGCCAGAAACCGGTAATGGTGCAAAGTGGTGAGTTTGAATACCACCTCCAGCATGAGATGGCGCTATCGGTAACGGAGCTACAGCAACAATTAAGTGACCAGCTGGTTACCCTGATTGACGCCCGTGCAGCGGCTCGTTTTGAGGGGCAGCAGGAGCCCATCGATCCGGTTGCCGGGCATGTGCCCGGAGCGTTGAACCGGCCCCTGATGGATAACCTTGTTGATGGACAGTTCAAGCCTGCGGGTGTACTGCACGCCGAATGGTGTGAGGTGCTGGCAGGCCGTTCTCCCGAGACCGTGGTGCATATGTGTGGTTCGGGTATTACCGCCTGTCACAACCAGCTGGCGATGGAAATTGCCGGGCTGGCGGGTTCTCACTTGTACCCGGGATCCTGGAGTGAGTGGATTCGTGATCCCCAGCGGCCTGTTGTAACGGGTCAGACCTAGGGCTCTGACGTGATCGGCAAGATGATCTAAGGGTCGCCTGTGGCGGCCCTTTTTATCGTCTGTGGGTCAGGAAGTCCCGACAGAATCTTGTAGTTTTATTTCATGAATGACCTTTTTCTGTCAGTTATCGGTCATTACGTTGCCATATTCTTCAGTTAAGCTATCATTGTTTGTACTAAAACTACAAAAAGCCAGAACGCACAGTAGTGGCCACAAGCGACTGCTGATGACAGCTTAAAAAAGGGAAAGACAATGCAGACCGAAAATACTACACGTAAGATCGCTATCCTTGCGGTTGACGGTGAAAATTTCGAAGTAGATGGTCATTATCAGGGAAGTGATCGAAAAGCGCGCTGTTATACTGTTACCAAATCCAGCGACCGCACGATCCGGGTTGAAAATATTTCTCAGTTCCCGACTCACCAGTCCATTCGTGAACTGATGAACTGACCCTAGGGGTCAGGCACAAAAAAACCTCCATAAGGAGGTTTTTTTGTGCCTGAAAAACGCTGAAGAGCCTGTCCCTTAGATAAAGAGCGAGCGTTCCAGCGCCTTTCGATTGAGCTGTACCCAACTGATAATCGTTAACAGTGTAAAGGCGACGATAAGGATGTAGACCAGATCAATGCCTGAGATGGTGATGTTGCTGATATGGCAGGGCTGGTTGCCAGAAACGGCCTGTATCAGGTTGATGTCGGCAGGCAGGTAAGGGGTGAGGTTGTTCAGGCCGGTGTTGAGCAGGCTGGTACAGCTACTCAGTTGGCCTTTATGCTGAAGCCATGCGGACAGCGCCAGGCTGACAAGGATGGGGGTGGCCAGTAGCAGATTAAGCGTAGCGTAAGTACGCTGGCCTGCGCGTTGGGGGTTCTGTAACCAGGCCAGCAGAGACAGGCCGCTGATAGCCACTAAGGCGAACTGCGCAAGCGAGCATAGCGCACAGGTATCGGGAGCCAGCTGGGGTGTAATCAGTAGCAGTGTGCCTGCACTGATTGCCAGTCCAAAAAAGTTAACGAATCGGTAGTGTCTGGGAGGATCGTTATACTGGCTCACGGCGATTACCTGTCCTGTCGGGCTATTTTCGTTTCCATTGCCCGTGGGCGTCCTGAACAAACTGACCTGCCGATGCGCGACTTCGCAGGCGTTCGCCAATACGTAGTTCGATCACTTTCAGGTTTACGCCCGCCTTCTGAGCCCGACTCTGGTATGCCGACCGGCGTTTTCGGTTAATATCTTCGACCAGTACTTTGATCGCTGGGGCTGGTTTATTGACAACAATGCCCAGGTAACCATTACTGCGCTCACCAATCAGCCCCTGTGCTTTTGCGCCATTCATTGAAAGTGCCCAGGAGGCCTGGCTGAACAGTAATGTTGCAAAAAGTGTGAGTAAAAGCCGTTTCATTTCACTGAATCTCCTAGAAGAGGTCACTGTTGTCCTGGAGCAAATCATCGATTTCTCTATCTACTTTAACCAGAATTTCATGTTCTATTTTGACGTTCAGGTTAATAGTGATGGGTTCGTTGGGCACGGTGACTTCAACTTTTGGGGAGCAACCACTCATTATCGCGGCTCCCCCCAGGGTTATTAGCAGGTATAACATCAATTGGGGGCGATACATCGGGTTCTCCGTTTATCAAATCAGGTATATAGGTTAACGGTAACGCTTCTTAAGTGATTCCGTCAATTGGTCTGTGATCTGTAATGTCTGTATAAGTTTGGGCAGATTTTCTTCAACATTAACGCCAAGGTTGACTGCTCTGCCATTATTCCAGCCAGGGTTTTTTCCTTTTAATCGGGTATCCAGTAATGCCGTACCGTCTGCATGATAGGTTACGCCAATCGTAAGCTGCTTATATCGGAAATCAGATAATGCTTCCAGCGCCATACTCAGGCCTGCATTTGTACTGGCAATTGCAGCCACCTCCGGGGTGGCCTGAAAGCGTATAACGCCTCCCGGCTGCAGACTGCTGAGCTGGCCATTGGTAATTGTAAACTGGCCGCGCTGATAGTTAAGGGGCAGGGTGCCTGAAATCAGGCCTTCGCCATTGAGGCCTTGCTGGTTTTCGAGTGCCAGAATCTGTGCCAGCTGCAGCTGTTCAACATTAAGAAGGGTGCTGAACTGGTCCTGTGCCTGATTGTAGTGGAGTGGGCTGAGGTTGATATGGCCGCCGAGCAGGTCACACTGGCTATTGCTCAGGGTGGCACTCAGGTTGCCACGGCGATCACTGTTGACTTCATAGTCGCCGATCAGGTTTTCCAGCGGCAGGCCGGCATCGAGCAAGCCAAGCCGTAGCTGACCTTTATCTCGCCAGCTGCCATCGGGCCGCAGTCGGAGTTCGGAGCGCCATTGCCCCTGCTGGCCTGCCAGGTGGTCCCAGTTAAAACGCAGATCACGAATAGTCTGGCGTAGTGTCAGGTTTAGCTGGCTGTTCTGCCAGCGACCAAAACCGTGATGTTCCAGTAAGCCAGCGCTGAGCTGAAGCTCGGCGGGGAGTGCGGGGTAGTAGCGGGCTATCAGGTGTTCAATCTTTTTTAGCCCGATGGGCTGCAGCTGCCAGTTGAAATCGGCCCGGTTGTTGTCGGTATGCCAGCTGGCGGTGCCTTCCATACTCAGTGGTGTATCGTTTGCGCTGATTTTAAAGCGGTTCTGCAGCTGGTCCGGGTTGAGCTGGAACTGGTTGCTGATCTGCAGTACAGGCCAGTGCTGGCCGGGCTGGCTGATACGCAGTGATGGCACTGACAGTGTGCCTTCCAGTGAGCTGTCGCCTGCGGTGAAGGGGGCCAGGTTCAAAGAGACTGGTCCGCTGCGTATCACCTTGTTGTCATGGCGGATGGGAGGGGCGCTGAAGGTCAGTTGCAAGGCGCTGGCGGTTGCCTGCTGTGGTGCGTGCATCGGAATCGTCAGGGTAAAAGGGGTGGTCAGTTTTGCGGTCAGTGGTGGCAATGGCAGGTCGGTGATACCAGGTGTTGCTTTGATCTGGCTGTCTGGTTTTAGGCTGATGCTGAGGGTGCCGTTTTCAAGTTGCAGTTGCTGCTTGCTCTGGATAACTAACTGCCTTAGCTCCGGGCTGGGTTGTGCCAGTGCGATGGCGGTGGTCAGTTGCTGTTTTGCCTGCAGCTGATCGAACCAGCGTGTATCGTCAAAAGACAGGGCGAGCGGAAGGCGGATATACCCTGAGCTGCTTATCTTGCCACTGAAAGCAGGCCAGTTCTGGATAGCGGGTTCGATAACGGATAGCCATTGCCGTAATCGAGTCAGGTGTGTTTGCTGGTCAATGTTCAGGGTCAGCAGGTCGCCCTGTTCGATGTTGCCTTCAATATTGATAAAGGCTTCGTCATTGTAGAGCATTTTCAGGCTGAACTGGTTGTGGTCATCAAACCGGATATCGCTCCAGCCCAGTTCCTCCAGCCCATAGCGCATATGTACTCGGCTCTGCAGCTGATAGTCAGTGAGGTCAAGTGAGCCGCGCAAATGCCAGTCGGGCCGCTGGGGTGTACTGATCTGTATCGCCAGCTCGCCGACCAGCAGGCGGTCGGCGGGCAGCAGGCCGATTAACCGGGTGGGTAGCAGGGGAAGGATTGCCAGTTCGCCAGCCGGTCCGGTGTTGGTATGAATGGCGGGCTTGTAGGTGAGGCTGAGGCGGGCGGTGGGTATCTGAATTTCGGTCAGTTGCTGATTAAGCAGAAGCCGGGCAGGGTGGTAACGGATCAGGATAGGGCCTGCGTCAAGCGCCATACGGCGTTCGGCGTCCTCCTGGCTGAGGCTGATCTCGTTGATCTGGAACTCATTCCAGGCCGGGTGGCTGATGGAAAATCGGGGATTGTTGAAGCCCTGATCCGCCAGCCAGATCTCCACAACCTGGCGGGCAGCCCAGGGGATGGCTGCATAGGCTGCGCCGAGAATCAGAATAAAGATCAGAAACCAGCTCAGCCGTTTGCGCATCGTAATCAGTCCTCGAAGAGCGCCAGGTCATCCAGTCGCTCAATGGCATCTCGCAGGTGGTAAATCAGGGTGCTGTACAGAGTGCTGTCGGTGTTGTTGTCCAGGTCGCAAAGCCGGTCGGCTGTTTCTGCGAAGGACTCGCCCTGGTGCTGGATGTTGTTGTCCCGCAATAACCAGGCAATCAGGCCGACAACTTCCGCCGGGCTGGCAATCTGGTCCAGGTCGCTGAGGTAATGATCGCGTACCGGACGCAGGCTGGCCATCAACGGTGCGTTGTCGTCTGTCTGGACATAGCGTTCAAGCAGATCGCCCGCCCGCTCAATACGGATCTGCTGATCAAGGATCAGGATATGGTCAGACTGTAAAGAAAAGGTCGGGTTATTCATCAGCGTACCTTGCGAACGACATTGACACCGTCGCGGACGGTCAGGAATACATTCTCTACATTGGAGTCGGCAGCGATGCGCTGGTTCAATTCAACCAGTACATCGTCAATCTCGGACTCTGGCTGGATAACTTTGCCGGACCACAGTACGTTGTCGAGCACGATCAGGCCACCTGGGCGGGTCATTTCCAGAACACGCTCGTAGTAATTGAGGTAGTTACGCTTGTCGGCATCAATGAAGGTGAAGTCCAGCTCCATGTCCAGCTGGTCGAGGGTGTCCATGGCGCGACCGAAGATGACCTCAATTTTGTGCCCGTGGGGGCTGCGGTCATAGAACGTTTTCGCAAAATCGATGGCGCGCGGGTTGGTTTCGCAGCAGATCAGCTTGCCATCATCTGGCATCCCTTCCGCAATGGACAGGGCGGAATAGCCGGTGAACATGCCGATTTCCAGTGCATTTTTTGGCTGCACCAGGTGGGACAGCATGCTCAGCGTACGTCCGACCAGGCGGCCAGAGAGCTTCTGGGGCCAGCCCATGTTTTCATTAGTGGCGTCAATCAGCTCCTGCAGCAGCTCGGGCTCTGCGCCGGTGCTGAGAAAGGCGTAATCTTCAATTGCTTCGTGGACCAGGTAGTCAGGCATGGTGTTACAGGTACCTTCAGACATCAAAAGGACAGGCAGGCGCTTTCAAGGGCGTTGAAGGCGCTGCGAATGAATGGGGTGATAATACCATTTTTATGGTTTCAGGCGCTCTAGCGGCTTCGTTGCCGATTGCTTATTCGGCGGTCAGAATCAGACTGGCCCAGTCGAAGTGGTGTATGCGCTGGTCGGCAATGTAATAAATCACGGAGCCAGGCTGGATACACAGGTCCAGCGCCGGGTTCAGGCTGGGTGCTGCGTAGGTGTCATCGGCAACGGCCAGTAGCGTGACGCCATACTGTTGTTTTAGGCTGGTATAGATCTCTCCAACGCGCATGATGGGGCTGCCTGCCGGGTAGGTAACAGAATACTGTGTCATACCACGCCCAGCGTTGACCAGCTCCTGGTGCAGCGCGCTGGAGCCCGGGTCCATCGCTGCTTTGACCAGCAGCTCGGTGGATACGGACGGTGCACACTCAACTTTGTGGCAATGTTGCTTGAGCAATTTACTCAGCGCATCATTGCGGAAGTAGGCGATCAT
>JAIBDV010000415.1 GCA_024686055.1 Neptuniibacter sp. | reverse complement strand
TCGCCAACAACAACCTCGAGGACTTTCTGGGTGCTCCGCTGTTCCGGCCCGAGCGACCGCGCCGTGGTGTTGGTGTGGTCACGGGCTTGGCATGGACTGCCCTTGGCGGCGCCACGCTCACTATCGAATCCACGCTCGTTCACTCGGACCGTCGCGGCTTCAAACAAACCGGGCAGCTCGGCGATGTAATGAAGGAGTCTATCCAGGCTGCACTGACTGTTGTACGCAGTCGCTCTGAAAGCCTTGGCATTAAGCCAGATTTTCATGAGTCCAGTGATATCCATATTCACGTACCGGAAGGTGCGACACCGAAGGATGGACCCAGTGCCGGTATTGGTATGTGTACAGCATTGGTATCAGCGCTGACATCTATCCCGGTGTGTGCTGACGTAGCCATGACAGGGGAAATTACCCTGCGTGGTCAGGTATTGCCGATTGGTGGTTTGAAAGAAAAACTGCTGGCGGCACACCGTGGTGGCATTAAAACGGTTATCATCCCGCACGAGAATGAGCGGGACCTTAAGGAAATACCGGACAATATCAAGGCTGACCTTGCTATACATCCGGTCAAATGGATTGATGAAGTGCTGGATATAGCCTTAAGGTACCAGCCTAAGCCTCTTGAAAAAGAGGTAAAGGCCGAAGTTACTGAGAAGGATAAACAGGCTAAAAATGAGCGGGAACAGATTCAACCGCATTAAATAGGTGAAATGGGCCAAACGCCCGTGATACCTGCTTGACAGTCATTTCAGCCTGTTGGTATAAAGTGCCTGAGAAAAAATGTTGGCATAGGCTTACAGAACATAAAGAATAATGATTCTACAAAGGGGAACAACGTGAATAAGTCTGAACTGATCGACGCTATTGCCGCTTCAGCTGACATTCCTAAAGCAGCTGCGGGCCGTGCCCTGGATGCAACTCTGGATGCTGTTACCGAAGCGCTGCAGAAAAGCGAGTCTGTAGCTCTGGTTGGGTTTGGTACGTTTGCTGTTAAAGAGCGTGCTGCTCGTACTGGTCGTAACCCACAGACTGGTCAGCCGATCGAAATCGCGGCGGCAACCCTGCCAACTTTCAAGCCAGGTAAGGCCCTGAAAGAAGCGGTAAACAAGTAAGTCACTCAGGTATCAGAGGACTTATTTAAGCCGGAGCGGTAGTTCAGCTGGTTAGAATTTCTGCCTGTCACGCAGGAGGTCGCGAGTTCGAATACTGTCCGTTCCGCCAGATATAAAAAAGGCGTATTCCTGGTGAATACGCTTTTTTTTTAGTTGCAAGTATTCTGAGGATAAGATGCTTCAATCAATCCGAGATAACTCACAAAGTATCGTCGCCAAAGTTATTGTTGGCCTGATCGTGGTCACTTTTGCGCTGTTTGGTGTTGAGTCACTGGTCAGCCTGACGGCGGGCTCCAATGCGCCGGCAACCGTAAACGGTGAAGAAGTCAGCGAGCGCGACCTGGCACAGGGCGTTGAGCTGCAACGTCGCCAGTTATTGGCGCAGATGGGCGAAAACGCAGACCCTGCCTTACTGCAGGATGACCTGATTCGTGCATCCGTACTGGAAGGTCTGGTTGAGCAGTCTGTGCTGGTGCAGTCTGCACAGAGCCAGAATATGACAATTTCTGATCAGCTGATTGATCAGCTGATTGTTACCACGCGTGAATTCCATCTGGACGGTAAATTTGACCGTGGCCAGTTTGAAGCCACGCTGCGTAATGCTGGCCTGTCGCCACTTATGTATCGCGATATCCTGCGTAAAGAAAAACTGATGGAGCAGGAACGCTTTGGCTACCTGTTGTCATCGTTCACCCTGCCGGGCGAAGTTACCCAGATTGTTGCACTGGACCGTCAGAAGCGTGACCTGAGCTACTTCGTGCTGCCCATTACACCGCACCTTGCGGCGGCTACGGTGACCGATGCGCAGGTGGAAGCGGCGTATGAAGCGAAGAAATCCGAGCTGATGACCGATGAACAGGTCGTCGTTGATTATCTGTTACTGGAACGTAGTGCACTGACAGGCGATGTGGTTGTTAACGACGACGACCTGCAGGCCCAGTACCAGGCGATGCTGGCAAGCTTCCAGGCCAAGGAAGAGCGCGGTGTGTCACACATCCTGGTTGAGGTAACGCCGGATCTTGATGATGCTGCGGCTAAAACTAACATCGAGGCGCTGGCTAAACGTATACAGGCGGGTGAAAGCTTTGCTGCGGTTGCCAAAGACGGCTCCGATGATATTGGCTCTGCTGAAGCCGGTGGTGATCTGGGGATCAACACCAAAGGCGTATTTGATGCAGCCTTTGAAGAAGCGCTGTATGCGCTGGCTGAGGTGG
>JAIBDV010000046.1 GCA_024686055.1 Neptuniibacter sp. | reverse complement strand
CCGGGTGGGGTTTTAAAACCGATGATCGGCTCGTTCCGGCTGCTGCGGTGGGCAGACAGAAAAATAGTGACCTGTTCGCCCGAAGGCAGGGTGATCAGGGCGTCTTCGCCAAAGTACATGGGCTTCATCTGCATGGTTCTCTCTCCTTGAATTCGTACTCCTGGTGTTTTCGATACCGGCATGGGCGGCTTTACTGTGCAGGCCCTGCATACCGAAAACAGCAGGCTGTAAACCACGATCGGCCTGCAAAATATCCATTACTATCCCGAGGGCGGAGCCCTCCTTTAGCCGCCGATTAGCCTGGTGTTACAACACCGCTAGGGCGGCTGTACGGATAGCAAACCTGCCTGTGAAATTGCGCCACCTATCTTGAAGAACATCGATATGTACTGGTTCAGGTATTTATTGGCTTAAACAGCGAGGAGGTGCAGGGGCTGGTGGCATTTTTTGGGGATATGGTAGAAGCGTCAGCACCTGAGCGCTGTTCATTGTGGGCCCCCGCGTGCGCGGGGGAGGCGGTGGTGTTCACCCCTGATCAGGAAACACTTCTCTCAACAACCCCAATACCCAGCCATGCAGCCGGTCGTGGCTTGATCTTGGCGATCAGTTCAAAGCAGGGGGCAGGGCGTCGCTATCTCCGCGACGGACAGCGGCTTATTGTGCAGTTCGGAGTCGTTGCCTGCGACGCAGATGTGGTGTTCGGAGAGCAGATGCATGGTCTGGCAGCTGTCGGGGGTGAAGGAGGGGGAAATGAGTGTCAGGTCCACCATTCATTACATTGTCTGCACGGTTCGATCGAGGCTGAGCCCGGCAGTAAATACGTGATCCGTACTGATGTGCTATTTCTGTTATAAAAGCTCTTTGAAGAAAAGCGTGTTGCCATCATCATAGGCGCCTTTTTCATGATGGAATATGAGCGCTATGCTCATTTACTAGCGGCAGGAGTAGTAGCGATGTCAGGTAAAACAGTCCGGGGTAAAGCGGTCATCATTATGGATGGTGGTATGGGGCGTGAACTGGAGCGCCGTGGCGCACCGTTTCGCCAGCCGGAATGGTCTGCACTGGCGATGATGGACGCACCGGATATTGTGCAGGCGGTGCATAGCGATTTTATCGACAGTGGCGCTCAGGTGATCCTCACCAACAGCTATGCACTGGTGCCGTTTCATATTGGCGAAGCGCGCTTTACCCGTGACGCTGAACGCCTGGCTGGGCGTTCTGGCCAGGTGGCCCGTGCCGCAGCTAGCCAGGCTGCCGTTAAGGTGCAGGTTGCCGGTGCTATTCCTCCCTTATTTGGTTCCTACCGTGCTGATCTCTACCAGCCGGATCAGGTCGCCCGCATTGCCACGCCGCTGATTACCGGTTTGCTACCCCATGTTGATTGCTGGCTGCTGGAAACTCAGAGCCTGATTCAGGAAGCGGTTGATGTCTGCGGTTTGCTGCGCCAGCTGGATACTGATGCAAAGCCGGTGTGGGTCGCCTTCAGCCTTGACGATGATCGTGCTGATAATAAAAGTGATGTTCAGCCGCCACGGTTGCGTTCCGGTGAGTCCGTTGAAGATGCCATTCGTGCGGTGATAAGTGCTGAGGTAGCTTCCATACAGTTCAACTGCTGCCAGCCTGAAGTGATCGAAGCTGCGCTGGTTGTCGCGCGGAATACGCTGCAGCAGCTGGGGCGTAACGATGTTGAGCTGGGGGCTTATGCTAATGCTTTCCCACCACAGCAGGCCGATGCTGCTGCCAATGACAATCTGAATGTAATGCGGAGGGATCTTGATCCGCAGGCTTATCTTGAGTGGGCACAGCGCTGGCACGCGCAGGGCGCGACGCTGATCGGTGGTTGTTGTGGGATTGGCCCGGCGCATATTGCGGTATTGAGTAGCTATTTTTCACCTTCCAGCACCGGGCCTGTCTGATGGTGTGTTTCCTGCAATATTTTACAATCACCTCCTCAGGGCCTGCCTCATACTGGCCGCACAGCTGAATATGCCCTTAGGCGCAGGAGCAACAATATAATGAGCAATACAGAGAGAGTATCCGGCCTGGATGGGTTGAAAGGTGGTTTCTCCAGCGACAATATTGCTGGCGTATCGCCCCAGGTGCTGGATGCGCTGGTGGCCGCCAGTGCCGGTGCTGCACAACCTTACGGTAATGATGAACTGACCGCACAGCTGGAGCAGCAGTTTATCGAGTTGTTTGAGTGTGATCTGCGGCTGTTCCTGGTGCCAACGGGTACGGCAGCCAATGTGATCAGCCTGGCAACGGTCACCCCGAGCTGGGGTTCCATCCTCTGTCACCCGGATGCCCATATCAACAACGATGAGTGCAGCGCGCCGGAGTTCTATACCGGTGGTGCGCGGCTGGTAGCAGTCGATGGGCCCAACGGCAAGCTGAACCCGAACAGGTTGCGCGAGGCTGCACAACGTAAGGTTGGGGATGTACACAGCGTTCAACCGTCCGCTGTCAGCGTTACCCAGGCCACAGAAACGGGCCATGTGTATAGCCTGGCCGAGCTGCAGGAAGTCGGGCAGGTCTGCCGTGAAACCGGGATGAAGCTGCATATGGACGGCGCTCGCTTTGCCAATGCGCTGGTGGCGCTGAACTGCACCCCGGCTGAGATGACCTGGCAGGCCGGTGTGAATGTGCTGTCGTTTGGTGCTACCAAAAATGGCGTGCTGTCGGCTGAGGCGATTGTGCTGTTTGATACCGAGCTGGCAGACGAGATGGCGTTTCGGCGCAAACGTGGCGGCCATCTGTTTTCCAAAATGCGTATGCTCTCGGCGCAGATGGATGCGTACCTGCAAGATGATCTGTGGTTGCACAATGCCCGCCATGCCAATGGGATGGCACAGCGGCTGAGCCGCGGCCTGAGTGCTGTAGCGAGTATCGAGCTGCTGGGCGAAACCGATGCTAATATTATCTTCTGCCGTATGCCCCAGCTGATGATTGAGCGCCTGCAGGGGGCAGGTTTCCAGTTTTATGCCAATCGCTGGGGGCCGGGGGTCGTCAGGCTGGTGACCAGCTTTGCGACATCCGAGCGCGAAGTCGATGCGCTGGTGGCGATGGCAGCAGAGCTGGCGGGCTGATCTGTAGCAGCGCGCTCCGCGTGCGTCGGGCATTGGTGCAGGCCCGGACGCGACGGGACGTCGCTGCTACAAGGCCGTGCTCAGAATGCTCTGATTGCCAGCCCAAACGCTTTATACCCACGGTAGGTGTTATAACTGAATCCATGAAAGACAGTGTTCATTACCACCGCGTCAGCGGCACCTCGGATCTGATTCTCAGTGAGGGTTTTTACGCTCAGTATGAGTTCAAGCCGCATTACCATCTGGACTACCATATCGGTCTGGTTTTTGATGGTGTGCAGCGTCAGCAGTTTCAGGGGCAGTCGGTTCTGCTGGGGCCTGGGCGGATTTCGGTGATGCCACCGGGTGAGGTTCATGATGGCTGTGGCCATGAGCAGTGCGCATACCGGATGCGTACCTTTCGTATTGCGCCACAGCTACTGGCGGACAGTGTCGAAGCGCTGTCCGGTAAAGCGGTTGAACGGGCCTTTGCGGGTGCGATGGTGGAAGACAGCCGGATTGCTCGTCAACTGGTGCAGCTGTTTGAAGGCGTTCAGCACTCGGATGGGCTGGATGCGTTACCGGTGGAAGAAGCCTGGTTGACACTGTTTGAGCCGTTGCTGACCCAGTTGAAGGTGATCACACCCCAGCAGGTCAGCGGCGGTTTATCCATGGCACATCTGAAACGGGTGCGCGAGTTTTGTCATGATAATCTGGCCAGCAAGATCAGCCTGGAACAACTGGCTGGGCTGTGTGAGCTGAGCCGCTATCAGTTTCTGCGCCGGTTTGAACGTAGCATGGGGCTGACGCCGCATAACTGGCTGACACAGCTACGGCTGGAAAAAGCCTGTCTGTTAATGCGCCAGCCAGGTTACCCGCTTACTCAGGTCGCACTGGATGTCGGTTTTTATGATCAGAGCCATTTTATCCGCGCGTTTCGTAAAGCCTACACTGTGTTGCCATCCCAGTATTGACCTCCTGAAATATCGGGGGCCGTTGCTTCGTATTGGATCTGTTTTTCATATTCTGCACTGATACTGCTGTGAATTGTTTTGTACAGTGCCTTTAACTCCGGTTTCATGGTGCTTAGCGCGGATTCAGTGGTAATAAAATAAGGTGCGCGTACTCCATGGTAGTCTACTGGCTTTCCTGCTGGCTCGAAGAATATTCCAGATCGTTTAAGCAACTTGGGAAGGAAGGGCTCCATCATCGCGAAGACGTTGGTTTTACCGGTTAAAACGGTAAGCGATGTTGTTGCGAGGAAAGCAGAGACTGCAATCATGGGAAATATACGCCGTTCCTGCTCATCAAATATAAGCCCACTCGAGTTACCAAAGCGGTCTTGGTGCTCATCATGACGGCGTCTGAATGCGCCATCAACCGCAAGGCGTGATATCTCGCAAACGGTATCTCTACTTAAATTCAGTTGCTCAATGAATGCGCTATCGAGGCTGCTGTGGCAATGTGTCTCGAGAGGAAGAGGTCTTGATATGCCGCCTTTCATGGCCGGAACAATCCTTACACAGCTGGCCGGGTAACCGCTTTCCTTATGTATGATCAGGCAATGAAGAGCATATGGATCAAACTCATCGGATTCTTTCTTGTCTGGGAAGTTTTCCAGGGGTTCATAGCCAAACTCTTCACAGTAAACACGGTAGCGAAGCTGATAGATAAGATCTTTAAGTTGTGTTTCATAAACGAAACTCACAGAAAAATATTTTTGAAATTTTTCTGACAGCGAATTGTTCATTTTCTGCTTCCTTGTCGATGTGGTACTTAAATATTAAGCTTCTGTCAGATCTGGGTTCTGAGTTGGTGAGAGGGAAATCATTTGCTTTAAGAGTTCACGCTGGATAACCCAGAAGAAAGGTGACTGTATGCTTTTAAAGAAGGATTTTCTTGGCAATCTGGAACGCCAGCTTTTGTAATGGGTTTCTATTTCCACCTGGTCGCCATGTTTTTTTAAGCTTATTACTATAGGCATCAAAATGTAGCCCGTAGGGCGCGCTGATAATATCGCCCCGTCTCAGCAGAATTTTTAGTGCATTTGAACCTGCAATCCCTGCACACATATCTACAGCCATTGGAGTTGAGGGGCCTTTTTGGGCTTTGAAATCAGCTCTGCTTTTATCTACCAGGTACGTCCGTTGCATCATTGAGGGAGAGAGCCCAATTAATAGTTTTATGAGCTGCTCTTCATCAGAATGGCCCTCCAGTCTGAAGTAATCCTCAAAGGTCATTCCTCCAGGAATAAAAGCAAGGAAAGCGCAGCCCATACCGAGTGGCGCAGCAGTAATGGCAGGAATGTTTTTCTCTGCACATTTTTTAAATGCCATTTTTCTGGCATCAAGGGCAAAAAAATCCAGACTATCTACGTACAGATCAACCCCATCGAAGAAGTCATCAATGTTGTCCCTGTTGATGCCTCGGTTGAATGTTTTTATATCTGCCTCAGGATTTATATCCTGTGCCATCTTCTCCATCACCTCTAGCTTTTCTTTTCCGACTGTACTCATAAAAGCACCCGATTGTCGGTTGAAATTGTGGACTTCAAAAGAGTCAAAGTCTGAGATGTTGAATTGAGTAATTCCGAGTCTGGCAAGTGTTAACAGGTGTGCGCCACCAACACCCCCGAGCCCGGCGATGGCAATTCTTTTTGAAGCAATATATGTCTGTTCCTTCTCGGTTATCCAGCCAATGTTTCTGGATGTAGCATGGTTGTAGTTATACATAAATATCCGAAATTGATTGCAGGCTTGTTAATTAATACATCAGTTACATATGACGTTTAATTAACTGTCGTTGATAGGTACAGATCTGAAAAATATAATAAGAGCAGCTGGTGATGGTATAGGTATAAAAAATAGATAGTTGTTATTAGTTTTTTATATATAAATAGTTCTTGCTCTCGTTGATTGTAATTAAATAAATATAGTTTTTATTAGAAGGTGTTAGGCATATCTCCTTGGGCTTTTAGTTTTGTGTGTTGAATCGATCTTTCAATACATATAGCTGAGTGTTCTGATATTCCCGCACTCCCCAATTTTATAAGCATGGGTTACTACGCAAGCCGCTGCCGGGTTTTCGAGCGGTTCACCCAGTGTCGGTACTCTTTGGTACAAAACAGCTAAACTGACAGTATCCAGCAACTGAGCGGGGTGTAGTTATGATATTGGCAGAGATGCGCCGGATGCTGGCGCGTAATAAGGTGCGGGAAGGGGTATTAAAGCCCGCTGATGCCGGAGGCGGCTGGCAGGTTGCACTGGAAGATTATGAGGGCCAGCAGCACGCGCTGACCCGTCACGATGGTGTTGCCCGGCTGTACCATTCTCTGGACCGGGCGACGGCGATTTTGCGTGAACTGGGTGTGGAGCGGATCTGCGTGGTGGAGCGGTTCTGATTAGCGCCAGGCCCGGTTATCGCTGTGCCGCTGCTGTTTTAATCCGGCGCAGTTTGACGCCATCACGCAGGTGCCAGGCCAGCAGGCCAAAGGTGATGCCCCAGAATGCGCTGCCCACATCAAACAGCGTCAGCCCTGAGGCGGTTACCAGAAAGGTGATCAGTGCCGCTTCCCGGCTGTCACCACTGGCCAGTGCGCCGTGCAGACTGTTGCCGATGGTGCCCAGCAGTGCGAGTCCGGCGATTGCCAGCACCAGCTCGGTGGGGAGTGCTGCAAACAGGCTGGCGACAGTGGCACCAAAAACACCGGCACCGAGGTAAAAAATACCCGCCCATATCGATGCTTTATAACGCTGTGTCGGGTCCGGGTCGGCTTCTTTGCCCATGCAGATTGCAGCAGTAATAGCGGCCAGGCCAATGGAGAAACAGCCGAATGGGGCCAGAACGAGGCTGGTTAGGCCGGTCCAGCTGATCAGCGGGGATGCCGGGGTGTTGTAACCGTTGGCCCGCAGCACTGCCAGCCCCGGCATATTCTGTGAGGCGATGTTCACAATTAACAGTGGCACACCGACACCGATCAGAGAGGTCAGTTCGAAGCTGGGCAGGGTGAAGGTTGGTGTTGTCAGTGACCACTCCAGCTGCTGAGTATCGATGTTCCCCTGTATCGCCGCGATTACCAGTCCTGCGATCAATGTCAGAGGAACTGCGTAGCGCGGCAAGGGGGAACGCAGCAGCAGAAAGGCCAGCAACATACTGATCACCATCAGCCGCTCGGTACCCATGGCAACAAACAGGTCCATACCGAACTTTGTCAGAATGCCAGCCAGCATGGCCGCGGCCAGTGGCTGAGGGATATGGCGCATCAGGCGGTCGAAAATACCACTGATACCCAGTAACAGCATTGCCAGTGATGCGACAATAAATACGCCCACCGCTTCATCTATTGGAACGCCGGACAGGCCGGTCACCAGCAGCGCAGCGCCCGGTGTTGACCAGGCCGTCAGTATCGGAGTGCGGTAGCGCAGAGACAGGCCAATTGTGGAAATACCCATCCCGATGCCTAGCGCCCATAGCCACGAGCTGATCTGACTTGAGCTTGCATCTGCGGCCAGTGCCGCCTGGAAGACAATGGCAACAGAACTGGTATAGCCGACAATGACGACGATCATGCCGGTTGTCATATGAGACAGAGTGCCTGCTTTAGACATTGTGCGTTCCTCTGTTATCTATCGATAGAGTAAGGGCGTGCGTTATAGCGTCCGAGGTCGACAACGGTACCATCGTGCGTTATAACGTACAACCTGTTCATTTCGCATTACTCTGGTGTCTATATCGCCATGCAACCGATTAATCAGTACCTGTCATCTACCCTCAAATCACTTCGTGCGGAGCACGGCTGGAGCCTGGAGCGGGCCGCAAAGGAAACCGGCGTCAGCAAGGCCATGCTGGGCCAGATCGAGCGGGGCGAGTCGAGTCCGACGATTGCGACCCTGTGGAAAATTGCCGGCGGTTTCAGTGTGCCGCTCTCACTGTTCATCGAGCCGCCGTCAGCACCGAATGTGGTGGTGCGCGTGGCCGACGAGCTGCGCCAGCAACCTGCCGAGGACGATATGCTGGTTGCGCCGCTATTTTCCTATGATCCTGAATTTGGCTTTGAGATGTTCGAGCTGACGCTGCTACCGGGCTATGAGCGCTACTCGGAGCCTCATAAAACGGGTGTTACTGAGCATGTGGTTGTGCTGGACGGGGAGATGGAGCTGCTGCTTGATGGCCAGTGGGTAACGATGACAAAGGGGTCTGCGGTTCGCTTTGCTGCGGATGTGTCGCATGGCTACCGTAACCTCAATGCGGCCCCCGCGATCTTTCACAATCTGATTCACTATCCGAAACCGGCGGCAGAGTCTCCCTGATCAGCGCCGGTATGGCACGGTGCCATCCCTCATCTGCCGGTACTGGCTGGGTGAGATGCCCATGGTTTTTTTAAAGATGCGCGAGAAATAATAGGCATCTTCATAGCCCAGTGCGAAGGCGATCTCACTGATGTTTTTCTGGCTGAGGTCGAGCAGGTAGCAGGCCCGTTCTATTTTCAGATGGATAAAGTGATTGATCGGGGTGGTGCCGGTCAGTTCTTTGTAGCGTTTGACAAAGTGATACTTGGACAGGTTGACAGTGTCAGCCAGAGTCTCGAGATCCAGTTGTTCATGAATACGCGATTGCATCATGCTATGCACCGCTTCCAGATCCAGACTGTCGGCACTGTGTTGCTGTCGGGCTAATGGCATTAATTGCGCAATATATGACAGGATTTGCCGCAAATGGTTGGCACAATGGATAAACGCGTTGAGATTATAGCTGGCCTGGCGACTGTCGAGCAGGGCACCCAGTTCACTGGCCAGCCGGGCATGCACGCCTAAGCCGAAAACAGTGCCGGTGCGGTCGCCCCGACGCTGCTGTTGAATATGCTGCACGAAGGCGTCGGAGTCTTCACCATCAAAGTGAATCCAGTAGATCGTCCATGGGTTTTTGCTATAGGTGGTATAGGCGTGCGCTGTTCCTTTTGGAATCAATAAGATATCCCCCGGCTTGACCCGATTACGGCGGCCATCGGTGGTCACCATACCGCCGCCTTCCAGGCAATAGATCAGTAGATGATCATCATGTTCTTTGCGCTCCATTCGATGGCCTTCAGCCCGTTGATAGTAGCCAATCCCCAGCGGATACAGGCCTTTACTGAGCGGATGCTCGGCCAGTTGCTCTATGGTGCGCTGCGGTATAACGAAGCGGGTGGACTGGGGTGCCAGTGGCCAATCAGAAGGACGACTCATACATACTAGACCTTGGTATCAGGGAAATCCTTTACGGAGTCGCAATATAATCCATCAACGGCGCAATTTAATCAATCCTGAGCAGCCAGGCCCTGTGTTACAAAATAGACACAGGCGGCGCCAGGGATGTGGGCGTAACGCAAACTAACGTTTATAAGAACAAAAGGTAGAACGTGATGACTCAGCAAGTACCTCTCCTGATCAACGGTGAAATGGTTGCAAGTGAATCCACCCGACTGCTGCCGGTAACGAACCCGGCAACACAGGAAGTTATTGCTCAGGTGCCTTGTGCCACTGAAGCGGAAGTAGAGCGTGCTGTTGACGCTGCGAAAGCAGCCTTTGAAACCTGGAAAGAAATGCCAGTCGGTGAACGTGCCCGTCTGATGCTGCGTTACCAGGCGCTGCTGAAAGAACACCACGACGAGCTGGCAACGATCATCTCTCAGGAAACCGGTAAAACCTTCGACGATGCTAAAGGCGACGTATGGCGCGGCATTGAAGTGGTTGAGCACGCCTGCAACATTGCGTCTCTGAGCATGGGTGAAACCGTTGAGAACGTAGCGCGTAAAATTGATTGCTACTCCATCACCCAGCCACTGGGTGTGTGTGTTGGTATTACACCGTTTAACTTCCCGGCCATGATCCCACTGTGGATGTTCCCAATGGCAATTGCCTGCGGTAACACCTTTGTACTGAAACCATCCGAGCAGGACCCGCTGACGCCGATGCGTCTGGCTGAGCTGTTCCAGGAAGCGGGCGCCCCTGCTGGCCTGCTGCAGGTTGTTCACGGTGGTAAAGAAGTTGTTGACCAGCTGCTGACGCACAAAGATACCCCGGCAATCTCGTTCGTTGGTTCTGTGAACGTAGGTGAACACATCTATCGTACCGGTACGGACCATATGAAACGTGTCCAGGCGTTTGCTGGTGCGAAAAACCATATGGTTATCATGCCGGATGCGCAGAAAAACCAGGTGGTTAACAACATCGCCGGTGCGTCTGTGGGTGCCGCTGGTCAGCGTTGCATGGCGATCTCTGTGGCTGTCTTCGTAGGTGAAGCGCGTAAGTGGATCCCTGAAGTACGTGATGCGCTGGCGAAAGTACGCCCGGGTGCATGGAATGACCCGGATGCGGGTTACGGCCCACAGATCAATCCACAGGCACGTCAGCGTGTACTGAGCCTGATCCAGGAAGGTAAAGAAGCGGGCGCTGACTGTATTCTGGATGGTTCTGAATGCATCGTTGAAGGTTACCCGGATGGTAACTGGGTCGGCCCGACCATGTTCAGCAACGTTACGACCGATATGTCTATCTACAAAGAAGAGATCTTCGGCCCGGTACTGATTGCACTGGAAGTGGATACGCTGGAAGAAGCGATCGAGCTGGTTAACAACAACCCATACGGTAACGGTACGTCCATGTTCACCGCCTCCGGCGCTGCGGCACGTAAGTACCAGCACGAGATCAAGGTGGGTCAGGTTGGTATCAACGTACCGGTACCTGTGCCTCTGCCAATGTTCTCTTTCACCGGCTGGAGAAAGTCTTTCTACGGCGATCAGCACGCTTACGGCAAGCAGGCGGTACGTTTCTACACCGAAACCAAAACTGTGACTGCACGCTGGTTCGAAGATGACATCGATACCGGTGTTAACACCACCATCACCCTGAAGTAATTCAGCGGCGCGATGAGAAGGGCTGTTCGCCAGAACAGCCCTTTTTCCACAATAAGAAGTCAGGAGAGGGCTATGGATTTCGAACTGAACGAAGACCAGGTAGCATTTGCCGATATGGCACGCGCATTTGCGCAAAATGAGCTGGAGCCACACGCCGCTGAGTGGGATGAGAAACAGACCTTCCCGGTGGATGTGCTGAAAAAAGCCGGTGAACTGGGCTTTATGGGGCTGTATACCCCGGAGGCACAGGGTGGGCTTGAGCTGAGCCGTCTGGACTCCAGCATTATCTTTGAACAGCTGGCTCAGGGTTGCACCTCAACCACCGCCTTTATCACCATCCATAATATGGTGAGCTGGATGGTTGCCAGCTTTGGCAACGACAGCACCCGTGGGCGCTTGTGTGAAGGCCTGGCAACAGGTCAGCTGCTGGGTTCTTACTGTCTGACAGAGCCCAATGCCGGTTCCGATGCCGCCTCTCTGAAAACTACGGCGCGTAAAGAGGGTGACAAGTACATTCTCAACGGTAGCAAGATCTTTATCTCCGGTGCCGGTGCAACCGATGTACTGGTGGTGATGGCGCGTACTGGCGTAGATGGCCCGAAAGGGATCTCTGCGTTTGCAATAGACGCGAAAGCCGAAGGGATCGTATACGGCCGTAAAGAAGACAAAATGGGCTGGAACAGCCAGCCAACTCGAATGATTACTTTTGAAGACGTTGTGATTCCGGCAGATGCACTGCTGGGTAATGAAGGTGACGGTTTCAAATTTGCCATGATGGGGCTGGATGGCGGTCGAATTAATATCGCCACCTGTTCTGTTGGCACCGCTCAGGCGGCGCTGAGCAAAGCCACGGACTATCTGCACGAACGTAAACAGTTTGGTCAGGAACTGGCCAATTTCCAGGCGCTACAGTTCAAGCTGGCTGATATGGCCACCGAGCTGGTGGCCGCACGTCAGATGATCCGTCTGGCGGCCAGCAAGCTGGATAACAAACACCCTGATCGCACCACCTACTGTGCGATG
>JAIBDV010000404.1 GCA_024686055.1 Neptuniibacter sp. | reverse complement strand
TGATCCCGTCGGTATTTCGCACCAGCAGCGCGCCGACCATGCCGGTATATTTTCCCCGCCCATCCAGATGGCCCAGCACAAGGGCTTCAGCATCATAACTGGGTTTGAGTTTGAGAATATCGTCACTGCGTACTGCCCGATATAAGCCCTGCGCCCGGTTCAGCATTAACCCTTCCCCACCCTTGCCAACCACCTGTGCCAGCTCGTGCTGCAGGGCCTTTTCATCGGCCAGCCGGTAATACTGTACCGCTTCCAGCCAGCGGATATGACGCTGACCGAGCAGCAACTGCAGGGCCAGACGACGCTGTTCAAAGGTGGCAGGCACGCCTTTGTGCTGCTGGGTGGGCAGACCAAACACCATATAGTGGACTGCATCCCAGCGCGGGTCGGCAATGTTATCGCTACGAATAATGGCGGAAATTTCATTAAAGCGACCCCGTCCCAGCCAGAGCTCACCGTCCAGCGGCTGTTCAGGAAAATCAGCGGTAAACCACTCTGGTGCCTGAATCGGATAACCACCCCGGCTACGCAACTGGCTACCGTCCCAGTACGCGCGTACGCCATCGAGTTTTTCACTGACCCAGTATTGCTCCAGTGGCATATCGACCCGCCAGGTATTAGCCAGCATCAAGTGAGGTGCGTTCTGCGTCGCTGCTTTCAGTGTCAGTGGCAGTGTAAACAGCACGAGTAACAACAGGGGTATTACGAAGGGTAACAGTACTTTCATGGCCAGCATCACTCCCTGAGCAGATAAATGACAGTCGGATAGGAAGGGTTGCGTAATAGAGTAGGAGAGGCACGGTCGGCGAACAAGCATTCACCTGCCCTGTCCGACTAATGCCATAGCGTTGTGGGGGATTAAGCTGCGCAGCGCTCAGCCACCCAGCTGATGAATCAGTGACTGGATGGCATCCAGCCGGGCTAAAGGCGAGTTGGACTCCAGCAGCAGCTGTTTCTCTTCGCCGGTAAATGGCAAAAATTCCGCCAGCCGATAGCCTACGTCACTGGCATCCTGGTAATCTATGTCCAGCCCCATCATTTCGATCATCGGATGCTGCTGAATGTCCTGCAGCAACTTCAGCAAGACCTGGTGCTGATCGGTCATCAGGGTTGGCTCTTCAACCGGCAGGTACTCACACTGGCCCATCAGCAGGTTATCCTGTTCAGGCTGGTGGCTGTGAATACGCACTTTACGCAGGCCACGTACATCAATGCCCAGCAGGTCATTGGGCAACGGGTGCCAGTCATTGATTTCGCAATAGCAGCCAATATCAAAGAAGGGTTCCGGCGCGCTACTGTCATCCTGCTCAGCGGTCTGGACGAGAACAAAACCGGTTCCCGCTTTCAGACACTGCTTCACCATCTGCAGATAACGCGGCTCAAAAATTTGTAATGGCAGCAGTCCACCGGGGTACAGCAGAGTGGGTAACGGAAACAACGGTAACCTGTGCATCGAGAAACTCCGTAAGGTATCGAACTATTCTATCCCCGTCCCTGTGACGAGGCACCCTTGGTGCGTAAAAATCTGATGATCGAGGGGCCAGCCTATAGCCAGCCCCCGGTTGTTTATCTGCTGTCCTCCCTCGCGGCAGGCACCGAGTCTGATCGAGTATTGATATCAGCCTCTGCCGTATCATGGATAGACAGCACCCGATTACCGTCCAGCCGAACACCAATATCGCGTAGCTGAGCGGGACTGAGGGCACGCAGCTCGTCCAGTGCCTGGGCACGACGGCGGCGTTCGTTATAGCGGTTAATGGCAGCGGCAAACAGTGATAATAAAGTCATGGTAACGCTCCTGAATAAAAGGCCTGGGCCTGAGTAAAGAAACGGAGAATTACCGGGGGAATATCTGAAGGGAAAAAGACAATCCGCGGTAATCTCCGCGGGTTGTTGTTCATATTTCAGAAACAGCAGCCACACGGACAGGTCGCATGTTTGCATGCGTTCCATCGGTTAATATGTGGGTAAACTGGTTTCATCGTCTGAACGTATTCTTTAAATAATGAAGGAGCCGAGCAGCAATAGTGGCTGAACAGCGTTAGCTATTTGACGTGTTATCCGGTGTAAGCACAACCCGTGCTTTAGTATATATTTCGTTCAGCTGCGCGATGGCACTCTGAATCAATGGCGGTCTATTACATCACCCTGCCCTCGCTAAGGGCGGTGCTACATCGCATGTCAGCAGCGGTCAGACACAAAAAAGGCAGCCGAGGCTGCCTTTTTCAGATCAGGATGTTAGTAAGCGATTGCTTACCACTTACCTGCGTCTTTCAGTTCCTGCAGAGCGTCGCCGATCTGAGCCAGGGAACGTACAGTCTTAACGCCTGCATCGCCCAGTGCAGCGAATTTCTCATCCGCTGTACCTTTACCGCCAGAAATGATCGCGCCAGCATGACCCATGCGCTTACCTGCAGGTGCAGTAACACCGGCAATGTAAGACACAACAGGCTTGGTTACATTCGCTTTGATGTAAGCAGCCGCTTCTTCTTCAGCAGAACCACCGATTTCACCGATCATTACGATCGCTTCAGTCTGTGGATCGTTCTGGAACAGTTCCAGAATGTCGATGAAGTTGGAGCCTGGGATCGGGTCACCACCGATGCCGACACAGGTAGACTGACCGAAGCCAGCATCTGTAGTCTGTTTAACCGCTTCGTACGTCAGTGTACCGGAACGGGAAACGATGCCGATTTTACCTGGCAGGTGGATGTGACCTGGCATGATGTCGATCTTACATTCGCCCGGAGTGATAACACCTGGGCAGTTAGG
>JAIBDV010000228.1 GCA_024686055.1 Neptuniibacter sp. | reverse complement strand
TGGGTATTACAGTGATCGACGTTCTGAATGTAAATACGACCCGTCTGAGCCCATTCAGCCGCCAGCAGACCAAACAGTTCAACCGCCTTGATACGCTTTTTGCGAATGGACTGATCGTTCTCGTACTGTACATAAAGCCGCTCAAACTCGTCCTGATCGGCGAAGAATGCGTCATATAGCCCAGGCACTTCATGCGGACTGAACAGCGTGATATCGCCGCCCTTGATCAGCCGGGTGTACATCAGTTTGTTCAACTGCACACCGTAATCAATATGGCGAACACGGTTCTCTTCAACACCCCGGTTATTTTTCA
Organism: Neptuniibacter sp.; assembly: GCA_024686055.1. Taxonomy (GTDB): domain Bacteria; phylum Pseudomonadota; class Gammaproteobacteria; order Pseudomonadales; family Balneatricaceae; genus Marinobacterium_C. The sequence continues at coordinate 5,250 of JAIBDV010000228.1, read as the reverse complement.
ATACCAGCAGTGACTCAACCTCAAGGTGCCACAGCGGGTAGAACAGCGTTGCTGCACCACCACGCACCCCACCCTGCGAACAGGACTTTACGGCCGTCTGAAAATGCTTGTAGAAAGGGATACAACCGGTATGGAAGGCTTCACCGTTACGAATCGGGCTACCAATGGCACGAATACGACCCGCATTAATACCAATACCCGCACGTTGTGACACATACTTGACGATGGAAGACGCCGTGGCATTGATAGAATCCAGGCTGTCGCCACATTCAATCAGCACACATGAGCTGAACTGACGGGTTGGCGTACGAACACCGGCCATAATTGGCGTCGGCAGCGACAGTTTGAACTGTGAACAGGCATCGTAGAAACGCTTTACGTAGCTCAGGCGATCTTCTTTTTTGTAGGCAGAAAACAGGCAGGCAGATACCAGCATGTACAGAATCTGCGGGCTCTCGTACACCTCACCGGTCACCCGGTTCTGAACCAGGTACTTGCCTTCGAGCTGTTTCACCGCCGCATAGGAGAAGTCCATGTCGCGGCCATGATCCAGATACTCATTCAGCTCGTTCCATTCCGCTTCGCTGTAGTCCGCCAGCAGGTGCTCATCGTAGCGCTTTTCAGCCACCATTGAGGACACATGACTAAACAGGTGTGGCGGTTCAAAGGTATCAAACGCACGCTTACGCAGATGGAAAATAGCCAGACGTGCCGCCAGGTACTGGTAGTCAGGCGCATGTTCAGAAATCAGATCAGCGGAGGACTTGATCAGCGTTTCATGGATATCCGAGGTTTTCATGCCCTCGAAAAACTGCAGATGCGCTTTTAGCTCTACCTCTGACGGTGAAACAGCGTCCAGCCCTTCCGCAGCCCAGATTACGACACGGTGAATCTTTTCCAGATCCAGCTGTTCTCTGCGTCCATCTCGCTTGGTAACCATCAAGTCTTGTTGCATGTACCCCTTTTCCCCTTTGACGTGCCATAACCGGAACGGATCTTGTTATTTCAGTAATGATTCAGTAAGAGCAGCCCTTCGACCTGAAATCAGGCGATTTTCGGAGCATTTGATACGGAGTCCATTTACCAGTAAGACACAAGATGTTGTGTTGTAGGATTTAAAGAGCACTAAATATAGTGATTGGGGCCTTGAATTCAACTCTTGAATTTTCCCCTGCTTGCGTGTAGCCAAACACGCCTGAATCGCTACAACACACAGGAAACAAGGGGTTGGGAACAATCCATCAAACAGCTATGCAGATTTCACTTACTGAAATAATTTATGATCGGTCACCTGATGAGCAACCGCTAAAGAAAAATATAAAAAGCAGAAAAAAACCTTTACAGAGAGAAAAGCCAACCGTATTATTCGCCACCTCTTCTGGTGAGGTTCCCGAGTGGCCAAAGGGATCAGACTGTAAATCTGACGCGCAAGCTTCGGTGGTTCGAATCCACCTCTCACCACCATTTCCTTCATGCCAGTCGGCATGATCTTCCCGGAAATGATCCAAATCTGACAAAACACTGCAACCTTATAGGCCAGACAGGTTTGCATATATCCCTGCATCAATTAGCATATCGTGTCGCTTAAACCGGGTTCACCCTGACTGGAGATACACCATGACGCTCGCAGAAATGGAAAACATCGGCCTTAATATCGCCCTGTTGATATTCTCAGGCTATATCTTCTTCATCATTTACGACCTGGCGAAGAAATCCAATGCAGGCAAACTCGGTACGATTGTACTGTTTTTTGCACTGGGTCTGGGGCTGGCAGCTTTTCTGGTTAAAAGCATCGTGGTTGAAGTGATTGGTGGCGGCGTCTGATCGACGCCCCAGAGACTTATCGATCCAGCCGTTGCTCATCGATATGCATCAATAATCCAGTTACCGGCTCAACATCATAGGCCTGGCCAAAACCCACTACATAACTCCCCGCCTGCGGCACCAGTACAAACAGATGAAAATCAGCTAACGTCCGCAACATATCCACCATTTGACCCTGCGCCTGCGTCAGCAACGCCAACCCCTGCTGATACTCTTTCGTATCGCGCTCAACCTTACGCACTGAACAACGCCAGCTCAGACGCTCACGGGCATACAGATTGCGACTATCGCGCTCATCCTGAATAAACAGCACCGTGGCCACCGGATGACACTGCAAGTTAGCAGTATGCGCCGCCAGCTCGCTGATAAAAATATAAAACGCCCCCTGCTCTGACTTCGCATAGGGTGCATAGCTGAGCTCTGGCACTGTGTCAGCCGACAGTGTCGACAACAGCAACGTTTTACAGGACACCTGCAACTGCGACAGCCCTTGTTGCAACTGCTCAAGTCGTTCGTTGGACAACTCCGCCATCAGATCACTCCCTATCCCACTGGATAATTACTCAATCAACGCTTCAGAATTATACCGCTGATGCCGACTCTATATGAATGAAGGGCAATTCAAACCGACACCACAGATCAATTACCCCACATTTCAGGGAGAACATCATGGGCAGCCTGTATCTTTTTATCCACCACCCCGAGCAGGTCGCGATTGAACTGACACCCACCACCCACCAGCAACAGGAACCCTCCTCGCCCAGCCTGGGGTTGATCTGCACCAGCCAGACACCCTTTGAAAAAGGCAGCGCCCTGAGCGTTAATTTCCCTGAAGCTCCTTGTCAGGAAAACCCGATTACTGGCACCGTACTGGACTGCCTGCCCCAGCAACACTGCTATCAGCTGGCGATCGAATTCAGTTCAGCCGATAACACCATGCGCTTGCGGATGCTCGAGCAACACGCATATATCGGGCTCTATCAGAAATATATAGCCCAGTATCAGGGCCGCACCCTGAGCCCGGAAGCCGCAGCGATGGAATGGATTGAACGTTACGCTGCCTGGTTTCCCGGCAGCAACAGGTGATGTATCGCCCTGGTATCGCGTATACTGGCGCCTACCCATCCCTGTTTTACGGATTCACTATGCAGCAAAAAGTTGTTACGGCTGGCAACATCGAGATTGCCAACGACAAGCCCATGGTACTGTTCGGCGGCATGAACGTACTGGAATCACGCGACCTGGCCCTTCGGATTGCCGAACACTATGTCCAGGTTACTGAAAAGCTGGGCATTGCGTATGTGTTCAAAGCCTCGTTTGACAAGGCCAACCGCTCCTCCCTCAATTCATACCGTGGCCCCGGACTGGAAGAGGGCCTGAGAATTCTCGAGGAAGTGAAACAGACCTTCAACGTCCCACTGATCACCGATGTCCACGAGCCACACCAGGCTGCACCGGTGGCGGAAGTCTGCGATATTATCCAGCTGCCTGCATTCCTGTCCCGCCAGACCGACCTGGTTGAAGCCATGGCCAAAACCGATGCGGTTATCAACATTAAGAAAGCACAGTTTCTGGCACCGCACGAGATGAAACACATCCTGCACAAGTGCAAAGAAGCGGGTAATGACAAGCTGATTCTGTGCGAACGCGGCAGCAGTTTTGGTTACAACAATCTGGTCGTCGACATGCTGGGCTTCAGCATCATGAAAGAAACTGGCTACCCGGTAATGTTCGATGCCACTCACGCCCTGCAAATGCCTGGTGGGCGTAGCGATTCTGCCGATGGTCGTCGGGCGCTGGTCGCGCAGCTATCCCGTGCGGGCCTGGCCCAGGGGATTGCAGGCCTGTTCCTTGAAGCCCACCCCGACCCAGGCCAGGCCAAGTGCGATGGCCCTTGCGCCCTGCCACTGGATAAACTGGAGCCGTATCTGGCCCAGATGAAAGCCGTGGATGAACTGGTCAAAAGCTTCCCAGCACTTGATACCAGCGCCTGACCTCCTCCGGGGCCACCTGCCGGCGGCCCCTTTATTCAGTAACATCTCCGCTCGCAATATTTCAAACGCTTGTAACAGAGTACTGACTCCGTCCACATTCGCGTTTATGATAGGCCCAAACCCTGCCTGACCGGAATAGTGGTATGGAGCAACCAAAGGAAAAGCCCGCCTCGGCGCTACGCGAAGGCCTGATGCTGGGCCCACAACGTCAGTTCAAGTTACAAGCCGAAGTAGCCAGGATGGCGCTCGGCCAGCTATGGCGTGTTATGGATCTGGGCCCCGGCAGCCGCACGACTCTGAACCTGATGTTTGTTGACCCTGCACTGGTCGCCGACCCTCGCAGCAACGAAACCATCAAAAAACAGATCAACGCCAAGCAACTCAAACACCAGCACCTGGTAGAACAGCACGGCTTTTTTCAACTCAAAAATGGCTGGCTCGCCATCACCCAGGAAGCGCTGGACGGTATATCGGTCCACAGCCTGATCGAAAGTGGCAATATCAGCCGCCTGCAGCCCCACCAACTCAAAGTCCTGCTGGGCCAGGTTGCCATCGCCCTCGACTTCATGGCCAAAACCCATGGCCACGCTCATGGCGCACTCTGCCCGGAACTGATTTTTGTCAACCGTGGTGCCGGCGTCAAACTGGCAGGTCAGGGGCTTCGTCCAGCCCTGGACGGTATCAATGACCAGCTCAACGAGCCACTGAGCTACCCCCATTACCAGGCCCCGGAAGCCTTCCACCCCGGTAATGTCAGCGCCCAGGCAGATATCTATTCACTGGGCTGCATTGCCTATCAGATACTGACCGGGGAACTGGCCTACCGGATGGGGAAAAAAGACGGCGAACGCAGCCGCAATCATGACAAACAGCCCCGTAATGTCAGTGACCGCCAATGGCTGACCCTGCAGCGGGCACTCTCTGAGAACCCGGCCGACAGACCAACTTCAGCCCCGGCACTGATTCAGGCACTGTTTATCGAGGAAAAGGAAGACAAGGCGGCGGAGGCAACCGCACTGGACGAACTGCCTGGCGCACCGCCTGCGGGCGAACCCACCAGCAGCCAGAGCAATATGGAGCCACCACCCAGCCAACCGGGAAAACAAGCCTCTCAGGAAGAGAAAACATGGTTCAACCGCCCGGTCGCCTTCAGCCTTGGCTTGCTGGCAGGGCTATCAATCAGTGCTTTTCTTTACCTGCTGATCGCTCCCGGTGAGGCAACCCCGCTCGATACACTTAACCCAACGCCTGACGGGGAGCTCACAGCAGGCCTCAGCGCCAGCCAGAACCAGACGGGCACACACGCCAATGCAGCCACCTCTGGCGACGCTCCAGCACTCCCCTTAACCACCGAACAGGCCGAGGCGGTTCGCCAGAACCCACAGAGCACCGACCTGAGCCACAAAGAACGACCCAGCCAGACACTGTTCAG
>JAIBDV010000279.1 GCA_024686055.1 Neptuniibacter sp. | reverse complement strand
TCAGCAGCCCTGCTGGTAAGCACTACCCCCCCCCACTCACGTCCTTTCAAGCAGATGTGTCCACCAATGACCCGCCTCCCTCGCCAGCGTTCTTTAATGCTTCCAGATACTGCCCATAGGCATCGGTCAATTGGCCATGTAATGTACTGAGCTGACCATTAAGCATTTCAGCGAGCGCCAGCCCTTCAGTGTCATCAGGACCGCTGACCTTCGTATTCGCTTCACTTACGCGGGCCTGCATCTCAGTAATCTGTTCTTTAAGACGTTCGATCATTTCCAGCAGCTGTTTGAGCATCATATTCTGCTCGCTTTCGCCACCTCCCGCGGCCTCAGTGCCTTTCGCATTTTCAGGCGGCTCTGAGCCCGTTGCTTTTGTTTCCGTCGCAGGTTCCACCGGGGCTATAGGAGCATCGCTGCGTATCACAGCCTGAACTTCACCATCAGCAGGTGGTACCGACGCCTGTGCCGTTGTCAGCTTTTCATAAGCGGTATTAGTAACAGCGGTGGGTAATTGACTGGTTAAAATCACAGCAATCTTCCTTGTTTATTCCAATATTGTTGTACTGTATCGGCCAGCAATCGCATTTTCATGAGCCTGGTGATCAATCGCAATCTGTTGAGCCACAGATAACAGGCACGAAAAAGGCGCCGAAGCGCCTTTTATCTTGATGATACGTTACGAGCTCAGGCCGGTGCATGCTCCGGATGGCTGTTTTCTACATGGTGCTTTTCATCTACATGACGAATACCCATATTGGCAAAAAACGCCACCACCAGCAGGCCCGCCATGGCATACATTGTGGTGTTGTAGAGACTTGGTGTTGGGTCGATCGTGCCTTCTGGTGTAATTTCCATCAACTTACTGATGGTGACTGTTTTGGCCGCAATCAGCATATTCAGCTGCTCAATACCGGCACCGAAGGTCTGCATAAAGACAGCCGGGTCGACTTTCGCAGCCAGTGAATTCAACGCATCATCCAGTGACTGCTGGCGCAGATACGTTATCGCGAACGGGCCCAGTACCCCGGCGGTGCTCCAGGCCGTTAACAAGCGGCCATGAATGCCTCCGACATGTAGCGTGCCAAAAATATCGGCCAGATACGCAGGGATCGTTGCGAAACCACCCCCGTACATAGTGAAGATGGTCATAGTGGCACCATAGAACAGTACCAGCCACATCACTGACGGAGCCACACTCACCTGAGTAGCAACAAATGGAATCGACAGATACAGGGCAATACCCAGCAAGAAGAAACAGTGGTAGGTGTTCTTACGGCCAATAAAGTCAGACATCGAAGCCCAGAAGAAACGGCCCACCATGTTAAAAACACTGATCATAAGGACATAGGTTGCTGCAAAACCAGCGTCCACAACACCGGGCAGTGTCGAACCAAAAATTTCCGTCATCATAGTTTTGGCGACACCGATGACACCGATACCCGCCGTCACATTCAGGCAGAGTACCAGCCATAGACGGTAGAACTGTGGTGTTTTCAGAGCCTGGTCAATATGAACATGATTATCGCTGATCATTTTTTTGCTGGTTTTTTTGTCAGACGGCGGTGTCCAGCCTGCAGGAGCCCAGCCCTTAGCGGGCACCCGGTAAGAAAATGCAGCAATGGTCATTACGATGAAGTAAACAATGCCAAGGGTCAGAAACACGCTGGCAACCCCCGTATCCCCGGTACCAACAGCGTAAACGCCCTCTGGCCCGGCCACCGGCATCTTCGCCATATCAGCAACCGTCGCAACAACGACCTCAATCCGTTCACCAGACACTTCAGCAAAACGACGACCTGCTTCCGTAATCAACGTGACATCACTCAGTTTACCGAGGTATAACGGCGCTTCGTAAAACACCGACAACAACCAGGTTTTCAACGGTGCGGCAATCATCGCACCACCGCCGAATCCCATGATGGCCATTCCCGTTGCCATGCCTCGGCGATCCGGGAACCAGCGAATGAGCGTGCTTACAGGGGAAACATACGCCAACCCCAGGCCACAGCCACCAATGGCACCGTACCCCAGATAGACCAGCCAGAGCTCGTGCCAGGCAATACCGAGGCTGCCAATCAGGAACCCCCCACCCCAGCAAATCGCTGCCAGGAAACCCACCATGCGTGGGCCAACTTCTTCCAGCCATTTACCCGCTAGTGCAGCCGCAAGACCAAGAAAAACAATGGCCGTCGAAAAAATCCAGACAACCGAACTCAGGGACCAGTCATCAGCAGCACTGGCAACCACTCCCACCTGCTTGACCAGTGGCGGGTTAAAAATACTCCACGCGTAAACCGAGCCAATACACATATGTATGGCAATCGAGGCGGGGGGAACCAGCCAGCGATTAAAGCCGGGTTTTGCAACAATGCGATCTTTCATCAGAAAGGCCAGCGGCCCTGCAGACTCAGACATATCATGTCTCCTGTTGTTATTTTTGTTATCGGTACACCACTGCGCAGGCGCATGGTACTAAACAGATAGCAAAGCAGGAGCCAGGTATAAAAAATCATTTAAAAACAAATGACTAAAGAGGAATCAGATAAAAGCCTGATGTCAGGAAAACAAAAAGTGCGACAGAATAACCCGCTGAAATACGGCGACCGGGTCATTCTGACTCGATAACAGCCATGGGCGAATACACAGGTTCAGACGGTAACCAGACAAAGAAAACACTGCCAACTCCGGCACGGGAACGCACCTGAATTTCAGCGCCCAGTTGCTGTAGCAGCGCATAGCTGACAGACAAACCAAGCCCAGTCCCTCCCCGTGTCTGACTGAAGAACGGATCAAAAATTCGCTGCTGCATAGCTCTGTCCATACCACAGCCTTCATCACGGATCGCCAGCAAAACCTGGCCATTATCACGGTTACGACTACGTACGGTGATCAGACGACCCTGTTCCGATGCATTCACAGCATTCACCAGCAGATTGATCAGAACCTGCTGCAGTTGCGAGCGGTGGCTATACACCGGCCGACTGGCTCGCAGGTCCAGTTGAAGCCGGAGTTGCTTGCGGTTCATATCGTGCCGGGTCAGCGCCATGGTGTCGTTGATCAATTGATTAATATCAACCGCAGACAGAGGTACCTGCCTGCTATCTGGCCGAGAATACTGCAGCAGGTTATTGATAATGGTCCGAATACGCTCGACCTGCTCTACAATCAGCTGCGCTTCTTCTGCCACTGGCCTGCCTGCTTCGCCAAGCTCTGACATCATCAGGTCCAGGTAACCCAGAATAACCGCGGTAGGGTTGTTAATTTCGTGAGCGATTCCCGCCGTCAGTTCACCAATGGCGGCCAGTTTGCCTTTCGCAACCAGCTGCTCGCGGGTACGTTGTAACAGCTGAATGTGCGCTTTGAGATCCGTGGTGCGCTCAGCGACTTTCAATTCGAGCTGATCCGCCGCCTGCGCAATCTGATCATGCTGCTGCTCCAGCCGTTCCAGCATACGGTTAAACGCAATCGCCAGTGTCGCCAGCTCATCATCATGCTGAGTGGTCGCCATCCGTAAACGCTGCCCGCCCTGTATACGGCCAATCACCGCAACCATTTTTTCAACCGGCTTGAAAATACGCCGTGCACCCGCGACAGCCCAGAAGGCACAGCCAATAATCGCCACCACAAACAACACAGCCAGCCAGTTAAGCCATTGATAAAACTCGGCTTTGAAAGGTGCTTCCAGAAAACCGGTGTATAACATACCGATCCGCCGTCCCTGCAGATCCTGTAAAGGTTGATAGCCGGAGATATACCAGTCACTGACCACAAAAGCCCTGTTCAGCCAGGATCGCCCATCGGTCAGTACATGCTGACGAACCTGGTCAGACACCCGCGTTCCTAACGCCCGCTGTCCATCCGGCTGCGTCGCCGGTACGTTAGTACTGATCCGGACATCATCCAGAAACAATGTCACCGTCCCCAGACTGCCTTCCAGTAACGAACCTTCGCCGTACACGGTATCGCGCAGACGGTCGACAAAAGCAAAGTTACCGTTCATCAGTAATCCACCTATCAATACCGCGTCTACCTGCCCATGCTCGTCACGCAGAGGATAGCTGAGCTGTAACATCATCCCACGGCTTTCATACTGTGGAGAGTCCGGCCGATCAGTCAGTGGAATTCGAGCCTGTGCTGCCAGACCCGGTTTCAGCTTCTCAAGTGCATCAGCATCCAGCACCTGTAAGCCACTCCCCGTGCGTCCGGCCAATGCCGTTTCCAGTAGCGAACTGGTGGGAAAATCACAGCGTCCGGGTTGTAGCAGATAACATCCCTGCTGATCCAGTACCGTTACGTAATCGAGCTCAGCGATAGCGCTCAGCTTTATCAATAACCGCTCAAAGTTCTGTGTCGTACTGGAAACCGGGCTGTGTTGCAGCAGCGTCAGATACTGTCGCGTCGGGTGTGATTCGGTAGCCAGCGCCAGTTGCAGCTGATATTGCTGCTGCATGGTCTGAAAACGCTCGCGGGCAACGGCAATGTCGGTATTCACCTTCATTAACAGCTGTCGGTACCCTACTTCGTCGCTCCAGCCTTTCACCATCAGGCCAACCACAATCAGTAACAGCAGCAATGGTAGTAGCACTAATATCAATAACCGGTGGCGCAGGTTACGGGCTCTACTGAATAGCGTCACGATAGCGTGCCTGCTTGCGGTCCAGAGTTTTACGAGTGACTCCCAGAGCACCGGCCGCACGGGTTTTATTACCCTGATGTACATTCAACACTTTTTCCAGGTGCTGTTGCTCAACCTGCGCCAGGGTCCAATCTGCCGGAAATCCCTGTTGTGATGTATCTGCCGGAGCGGTCAGCAACTGCTGTGGC
>JAIBDV010000067.1 GCA_024686055.1 Neptuniibacter sp. | reverse complement strand
GAAAGAATGGCGTCCCATAGGGGGTTCGAACCCCTGTTACCGCCGTGAAAGGGCGGTGTCCTGGACCACTAGACGAATGGGACGCTGTGGCCGTTGCCGTAACAACGAGGCGTATATTATTGAACAGCTGCCCTTGAGTCAATAGATCTTTGAAAGTTTTTCCAAATAAATCAATTGGTTAAGTATCAACCAGAACAATGACTAGCCATCATTAATCAGCTAAGCGCCCTGCCCTTGCAAGCCCGACAGCGCAACCTGCATCACCAGCGCCCAGACGCAAAAAAACCAGCCCTAGGCTGGTTCTTGCTCCAGTACATGACTGGATAATTTGGAGCGGAAAACGAGATTCGAACTCGCGACCCCGACCTTGGCAAGGTCGTGCTCTACCAACTGAGCTATTTCCGCTGATCTCTTTCGACACCTGACAAACAGAGTGAAGAAAGAATGGCGTCCCATAGGGGGTTCGAACCCCTGTTACCGCCGTGAAAGGGCGGTGTCCTGGACCACTAGACGAATGGGACGCTGTGGCCGTTGCCGTAACAACGAGGCGTATAGTAAGATTACACCCCGCTGCCGTCAACATTTTTCTTTAATTATTTCCTAGAAAAATCAACTGGTTAAGTTTTAACCAGCCAGCTCTCCCGGAGAGTCCACGGCCGTTTTTGACTGCGCCATAGGCCAGGCATTGAGTATCGCCTTGATCAGGGTTGCCAGGGGTATCGCGAAGAACACACCCCAGAAGCCCCACAGCCCACCAAATACCAGCACGGCAATAATAATCGCCACCGGGTGCAAATTGACCGCCTCCGAAAACAGCAGCGGCACCAGTACATTGCCATCCAGCGCCTGGATAATCCCATAGCCAATCATCAGATACATAAACTCGTTACTGCCGCCCCACTGAATAAAGGCGATCAGCGCCACCGGCAACGTCACCAATGCCGCGCCGATATAAGGCACCAGCACCGACAAGCCAACCATGATGGCCAGCAGTTCAGCGTAGTTCAAACCAAAGAAGGCAAAACACAGATAGCTGGCCACACCGACGATAACAATCTCAATTACCTTACCCCGGATATAATTGGCGATCTGATCATCCATCTCAGTCCAGACCTGGTCCATCATCTCGCGCCGCTCCGGTAGGAACTTGGTCCACCAGCGGGTCAGGCTCCGGCCATCTTTGAGAAAGAAAAACACCAGAATGGGCACCAGCACCAGATAGATCATCAGCGTCACCAGCCCGGCAATCGAATTCACCGAGAAGGTCAGTACCAGCTGTCCGGCCTTGGACAACTCACGGGTGGCGGCATCAATGATTTCGGTAACCTGAGCTTCAGAGACCAGCTCCGGGTACTGCTCTGGCAATAACAACAAGGTTGCCTGCAGTTTCGACGCCATCCCCGGCAGCTCATTAAACAGGTTCACCAGCTGCTGCCACACCTGGGGCATCACAATCAGCAGAAACGCTGACAGCACACTGACGAAGACCAGGAATACGGTCACCACGGCGACCATATGCGGTAATTTTTTCTGCTCCAGCCAATCCACCGCGCCCTGCATCAGAAACGCCAGAATGATGCCGGCAAACACCGGCGTCAGCGTCTGACCCATGGTCAGAATAACCGCCAGCGCACCGGCCAGTAGCAGAAACAGCACCAGCGCCTCTTCATCAGAAAAGTAGCGCTCAATCCATTTGCGGAAGATCTCTCTCACTTCAGCTTGCTCCTGAGGCTTCAGCCACGCTGGATCACATAGATGTAGTGATCACCCTCTTCCCTGCTTTCCAGCAAGGTATGAGCGGCCTGGTCGGTATAGGCTTTGAAGTCACGCACTGAACCAACATCCGTGGCAATGACTTGCAGGAATTGCCCCTTTTCCAGCTTGTTCAGCGCCTGTTTGGCTTTCAACAGCGGTAATGGGCAACTCAATCCACTGGTATCTAACACTTGATCTATCGAATAACTATTCATACTGTGACCTGTAGTGAAGGCACTAAGCGTCCAGATAAGATAAGTCCAGCACTATATACCAATTCCTGCAGGCCAGCGACCAGCGAAGCGATCTTATGCGACCAGCCACCACTTTGATTTTTATGATGTTATTAGGCCTTCTAACGCAAGCACCCGCGCAGGCTGACCTGCCCGACCTGAACGAGGGCAGTTACGGCGGCATGACGCTGGATACCGAGTATCAGCTGGGCCGTAATTTTGTCCGCAGCCTGCGTCGGCAGGCCCCACTGATGCGTGACCCAGCCAGCAGCTGGTACCTGGAACAACTGGTGTGGCAGCTGGCAGGCCACAGCCAGCTAGGCGATACCCGGCTGGAGATTATCGGTCTGGATAACCCGCAATTTAACGCCTTTGCCGTGCCCGGTGGTATTATCGGCCTCAATGGCGGGCTATTGCTATCGGCTCACAATGAAGGTGAACTGGCCTCGGTGGTCGCCCACGAACTGGCCCATCTCAGCCAGCGCCACTTTGCCGCCCAGGTGGAGCAGCAACGCCAGAATAAACCGTTGATGCTGGCCGGTATGCTGGCCGGCATTCTGCTATCAAGCGTCAGCGGCGACGCCGCCACTGCCACCATCAGTACGACCCTGGCCGCCAGCAGTAGCGCCCAGCTGGCCTTCAGCCGCCGTAATGAACAGGAAGCCGACCGGATCGGCATGCAGACCCTGATCGACAGTGGCTATAACCCCCATGCCATGCCGAAGATGTTTGGCCGCCTGCTGGACAACTACCGCTATGCCAGCCGACCACCGGAGTTTCTGTCGACCCACCCGCTATCCAAGAACCGTATCGCCGACTCCGAAGGCCGCGCCGCTCAGCTGACCGGCAATGACAGCACCCCTTTTAAAGACCCTTTGCTATTCGGCCTGATCAAGGCCCGCCTGACTGCCAGCTACGACAGCAACCCTGCCCGGCTGGCACAAACCCTGGCGGGCCAGCAACAGGCCACCAGCGGCAAAAACCACCGCCTGCTGGGCTATGCTCGTTATGTTGCCTGGGTTAACGCAAGCCAGCAGGACAAAGCCAACGCCAGCTGGCAACAGCTGGACAAAAAACTGCAGCGCCACTGGCTGGTACAGCAAACCCGCGCTGAGCAACTGCTCGACGCCCAGCAGCCTGGCAAAGCGGTGCAACTACTCAAGACCCAGCTGTCCCTCTATCCTGGCAGCTTCCCACTGGAACAGCGCCTGGCCGAAGCTCTGCATCAGAGTGGCCAGATCAAGGCATCACTCAAGCTGTATCGCAAACTGACGCTCAAACGCCCCACCGATGTCCACCTCCACTACCAACTGGCCGAATTATACGGTCTGGCGGATGACAAGAGCGGCGTCCATAAAGCCCGCACCGAGTATTTCATGCTGGTTGGTAATATCGACAAGGCGATGCGCCAGATTAAGTTCGCCCGCAGAGAAAAAGGCCTCAGTGAAGCCGACAAGCAGCAATTCGACCAGCTGGAACACGAAGCCAAAAAGATCCGCGAACAGATGAAACAGACATTCTGAGCCGTCCTTTCAGGGTCAGATTACCCTGAGCCGGTTAAAAGGCTCAGGGTAATCAGAAAAACACGCCACCGCACCAGCCATCCATTGCACCCTCAACCTCAGCCCTTGTATGCTTGCCCGTCGCCGGGTTCGCCCGTACCTGAATCACGCCAACTATAGAAGTACCGCCCGTGTTTACTCGCCAACGCTTTAATGAAATCAAGATCCTGCTGCAGTTAGGTGGCCCGATTATGATTGCCCAGCTAGCCCAGACAGCCATGGGATTTGTAGATACTGTCATGGCGGGCCGGGCCAGCGCTCAGGACCTGGCAGCGGTAGCACTGGGCGGCAGCATTTGGCTGCCACTCTATCTGGCCTGCACCGGCGTACTGATGGCCACCACACCGCTGGTTGCTAATCAGGTAGGCCGTAATCGCTGCGATTCCACGGGCCGAACTTTACACAAAGGTTTTGCGGTGGCAGCAATGCTGGCGGTGATCAGCACGCTGGTGCTAGTCAAAAGCGATCTGATTCTGCGTTATATGGGGGTGGAGCCTGTACTGGCGGAGAAAACCTTTGCTTATCTCAAAGCCATCAGCTGGGGCTTTCCTGCCTTTATGCTCTACCAGGTAATACGCAGTTATAGTGAAGGCTTTGGTAAAACCCGGCCAGTGATGAAGATCGCCATCCTCGGTCTGCTGTGTAACATTCCGCTCAACTATATCTTTATCTACGGCAAACTTGGCCTGCCCGCCATGGGGGCTGAAGGCTGTGGCTGGGCAACCGCACTGGTGATGTGGCTGATGCTGCTGATCGGTCTGGCCTACCTCAAGCGCAGCGCAACCTTCTGTGATCTACAGCTGCTTAGCCGATTCCATCCGCCGCAGTTACAGCCACTGATTGCCTTTCTCAAACTGGGCCTGCCCATCGGCGTTGCACTGCTGATTGAAGCCAGCATGTTTTCCGTAATCGCGCTACTGCTGGCCGACCAGGGTGAACAGGTGATTGCCGCTCACCAGATCACCCTGAGCTTCACCGGCCTGAGCTTTATGATCCCATTGAGTGTCGCCATGGCCATTACCATCCGGGTTGGCCAGCTACAGGGCGCAGGGGATGGTGAGGGCGCACGCTTTGCAGCCTTCACCGGCATTGGCATGGCCCTGGGCTGCGCCATAGCCTCATCATCATTTATGCTGGTTATTCCTGAGTTCATAACCAGCTGGTATACCACTGACCCGGTACTGATTAAAGCCGCCGCCAGTCTGGTGATGATCGCGGCACTGTTTCAATTCTCTGATGCCATCCAGGTGGCCTGCGCTGGCGCGTTGCGCGGCTACAAAGACACTTTTGTACCACTGATGCTGGTGTTTGTTGCTTTCTGGGTAGTGGGCCTGCCGATGGGCATAGTACTAGGGCGCAGCGACCTGCTGGTACCGATGATGGGGGCTGCCGGGTTCTGGGTGGCGCTGGTTATCGGTCTGACAATCGGCGCTATACTGCTGTTATACCGGTTACGGATAATTGCCAGGCGCCATCTATGCCACAACGATACCGCGACTCCCTAGCCTGGCTGCTGCTACTGGCCAGTCTGCTGACTGGCTGTAGCAAACCTGAAGGTCAGGCGCTGCTGGAAGACTACCTTTACCGGATTGGCAACGCGACCAACACCGAGATCAACAGCAGCCTTGATCAACTACCGGCCGTAACCGCGTATCCACCGCGCCGGGAACGGCTGGTTGTCCTGCAGGACATACGTGAAGGGATGCTGGATACGCTCGACCTGCAGGCCTGCAACCTGCTGCCGCTGATTGCGCAACGCAATAGCTCGCTGGGCAGAGTCATGCCCGTCTCGCAACAACTGATCTATGAAATTCGCTTTTACAGTCTGATACGCCAGTGCCGCACTCTACCCCAGGTACGTACCGACACCTCGCTGCTGCGCCAGGTCAATGAGATTTATCGAGCTAAACAGCAGAACCTGCCCCGCGTCTTGTGGAACGCAATTTACAACTCAGCCGAAATCGAAGCAAACTTTGCACTCGGCGCGCCGCCACTGGTGCCCGGTGAAACCGACAGCCTTGGCCCGGCGCTCAACAGCCTGCAACACTTTGAGCAACTGATCAAACTCAGCCAGCAAGCAACCCCCTGGCAACTGCCCGCCTTTGTCGAAAAGCTGGAAGATGACTACGAAATCCTGTACCGAAACCCGTTCGGAGCGCACTGGCTGAGCAGTATCCGATTGATGACCGAAACCCTGTCCCGTGCGGCCAGCAGCCTTGAAACCCGATTAAACCAGCGCCCACTCTGGCCCCGGGCGCGGCCTACGCCCAAAGCAAAAATCCTGCATAACGTGTTTCTCCGTTATTACGCCGCCAGGGTACAGCCCTATATGGCACTGACCCACCGCAGCGGACAGCGCTGGTTACAACAACATGAAAGGTTACTGCAGGCACTGAAATATGGAGATCTATTAAACGACTATCGCAGCCAGGTGCTATCGCTACAGAGCACGCTATGGCAGGACTATATCAAGGCCCGTGACCGCCATACCCGTGCATGGCAGAAACAGCTGAGCCAGTGCGGGCTGATGCCCAGCAGCCAGATATAACAAAGGCCCGACAGTTACCTGACGGGCCTTTGTTATTACGAACAACTGTGTTTACTTACGGGTCATACTGACCAGTGCTTCCAGCTTGTTCGACATACGTTCTTCTGTTTCACGTTCAACCTGCTGCTCGCGGCGTTTCTTATTCAAGTCACGCAGTTTGTTTTTCGCGTGCAGGGCTTCGTCAGCAGTGACCTTACCAGCAGGCTCGCCTTTGATATCAATACGGTCGACATCTGCACGAATAGAGCGGATGTAGGCCAGAGAACGCACATAGCTAGCCAGTGCGCGCTTGATCTTGTTTTTAGCAACCTTTTCGTCAGCAACCAGGTCTTCCTGAATACCAATTTTCAACGGACGAACATTGTCGCGGTTGAAGACTTCAGGGTATGCATCCATCAATAACTGCAAAGCAGCCATGTTAGCTGCGCGGTTTTTTGACTTTGGCTTTGTATCGGTAGAAGTTTCGCTCACCTTAGGGGACCTTACGTGCTGGCGTCGCTCATGGTCAGACAACATCGTATCCAGCTGATCAATCAGCTCAAATGTTGCATCTGTTGAACGTTCAATCGAAGAAGACATCAGATGTCAGTTACCTTTGCGGATAATGTATTCAAACTGCTCACCAGCCACCTGTTGTGCAACCAGTTCATGCCCTAAGAAGGTACAGAACTTGGGAATGTCACGCTGGGTCGACGGGTCTGTCGCTACAATACGCAGCAGCTCACCGGCTGCCATATCACGTACTTTGTTATGCAACAGCATCACGGGCTCCGGACAATACAGCCCGCAAGCGTCCATCTGATGATCAATCTGATAATCCAAGGTAAAACACCTGTTTTTGAAATCGGCGCTATTGTCGCAAATTCACTCCCTCAGCGGAAGCACTCCCGGTGCGATTAACGCCAACGAAGGTCGCATGTAACACGTTAACATGCCAAAGCACACCGCAGCAGTCGCATTCATACACTAAATACGCGATGATTATATTGACGTTCGCCAGCGGACAGCCACACGCAGACTGCCCTCTGGCCTGAGTCCAACGACAAGAAAAGATCAAGGTGAGCGCATATGATTCGAGTATTAATTGAGCGCCAGATTGCAGACGGACTGGCAGAGCACTATGAGCAGGCTGCCCGTAACACACTGCAGAAGGCAATGCAGGCCCACGGTTTTATCAGCGGAGAGACACTCTATGATGTCAACAACCCTGACCACCGGATAATACTGGCAACCTTCCGCACTATTCAGGACTGGCAACGCTGGGCACGCTCGCCCGAACGTAAAGAGATTATGGAAGCGTTGATGCCAATGCTGCAGACAGACGAAAAAATCACCCTGCTCCAGCATTAATCCACCCTCCATATCAAAGCGCCAGAGGGCCTGTCAGCTGACAGGCCCTCTGGCAGACAACGTGAACCCGTCTCAGAGCATCCGTAGATGACAGGTGATCTCTTCACGATCATGGTAGAGCTGCTTGGCACGCAACTCCCAATGCAAGCCCTGCTTTTTCAGCTCGGTTTCAATATGCTGTAAGCAACGTTCCGTCTCTTTATAACGCTGCTTCATCGGTAACTTCAGGTTGAATATCGCTTCACGGCAGTAACCCTTCACCGCCCATTCGACCACCATGGCAGCCGTACGGATCGGTTTATCCACCATGTCACACACCATCCAGTCGACGATTTTCTCCGGTACAAACAGATAACCGTCTTCTTTGCAGTGGGTCACCTGTCCGCTGTCCATCAGCTCTTCATCCATTGGGCCGTTATCGACTGCACTGACAAACATACCGCGCTGTACCAGCTGCCATGTCCAGCCGCCCGGCGCCGCACCCAGATCAACCGCACGCCCTCCGGTCAGGCGCGTATCCCACTCATCACGCGGCACAAACCAGTGCCAGGCCTCTTCCAGCTTGAGGGTTGAGCGGCTTGGTGCCTGTTTGGGAAATTTAAGCCGGGGAATCCCCTGGGGCCAGGGCGAGGCGTTGTTTACCGGTGCGATACCCAGCGCTATTTTCTCGCCACTGAGCGCAAACAGCTGCAGACGCCAGCCGTTATCGCCCTTTGCCGGACGCAGCCATTTATCCCGCTTCAGCCGCTGCACCAGGGCAGAACCAAACTTGCGACAGAACGTGGCCAGCTCACGACCATCAGTCGTGTCCGGATATTCAACCCAGACCTCTGCACAGTCAGGCAGCCCCTCCAGCCCGGCCCGGATCTGACCCACGCGATCTTCACGATCCAGCTCCAGCCAGTCGGTTGCCAGCGTCCACTGGCGAACATAGATCAGCTTATTGAACGGCAGATTTTCTATCGCCTGATACAGTGCATCACCCTCTGCACCGAGAAAACTTACGTAGCCCTGGCCGTCAACCAGCTGGCAGTAACCATAAACACCCGCCTGCGACAGACAGGCGGTAATTTCAGCGGCGGCTTCTTTTTCGAACCCGGAACGACACTGCAGTATCAGCTGTTTGAACTTATCCACTCACTCTTTCCTTTAAGACTTCAATCACGGCATCCAGGTGGCCCGACTGGGTATACCCGGAGCGCTGACGCGGCTTGAGGTCATGATCGCCATCCGCCAGCCAGTGCAAGTGTACATCAGCGCCCAGTGAATAACCGCTTACCTCCGCCTCATTTCCCATCGGGTCACGGGTCCCCTGGAACAGATGAATTTGTCCCTGTGGTGATTGCAGATGATCCACCCGTAACGTTTCCGGCTTGCCCCGCGGATGAAACGGATAGCCAAAGGCCCAGGCTTCCTGCACGACACCCTCCGCCGCCAGCATGGTGGCGACCCGCCCCCCCATCGATTTTCCTGCCAGCCACAACGGCACACCATCATCTGGCAGCTGTTCAATCAAATTGACAAAATACTCCAGCAAACGTGGCATACGATCGGGGGGGCGTTTGGTGCCCGTGGCAACCCGCTGCATCATGTAGGGAAAATTAAAGCGTTGTACTTCCAGCCCTAATCCGGCCATCCGCTCGGCCATATCCTGCATAAACAGTGAGTCCATGCCCGCGCCGGCCCCATGTGCAAATAACACCCGCCCACGTTCAGGTTTTCCCGTAATAATCACTCAGTACCCTCTTTAAAAACGACCTTATGACAACGCCCGAGCATAAAAGCCAGTTTGATTTACATCAACGAATTGAACTTTACGCGTAACAATATCAGCTAGCCAGGCTACGACCAAAGTTATAAGGCAGCATAAACCGATTAAAAAACACACAGAAACAAAAATTACCCAAGAAAATAAAACTCATTATTTTTCAAAAAGTTAGCTTATTTATACCTAAAAAACAGCCAGTGATCTAAAACACATAAAACCCTCGCCCCCCCTGTGCGACATTTTGTCTCGTTGCTTTGTCCGATCACATTGAAAACAAAGGCCGTTTTCACGATAATGGCGCCCGAAACTCTACATTTCCGTAACTTAGCTTGTTGATGAGAGCCTGACATGAGCACAGCAACTGAACACCCCACCTACAATTATAAAGTGGTGCGCCAGTTCGCCATCATGACAGTGATCTGGGGTATCGTCGGTATGACCGTCGGTGTCCTGATTGCGTCACAGTTGGTCTGGCCGCAGCTCAATTTTGATATTCCCTGGCTGACTTTTGGTCGCCTGCGTCCGCTGCACACTAACGCAGTTATCTTTGCCTTCGGTGGTAGTGCACTGTTTGCAACATCCTATTACGTCGTTCAGCGTACCTGTCAGGTACGACTGTTCTCCGATGCTCTGGCCTCTTTTACATTCTGGGGCTGGCAGGCAGTTATCCTTGCGGCAGCAATTACGCTACAAATGGGTTTCACTTCCTCCAAAGAGTACGCAGAGCTGGAATGGCCAATCGATATCCTGATCACGATCGTGTGGGTTTGCTACGCCATCGTTTTCCTGGGTACCGTCAAGAACCGTAAAACATCTCACATCTATGTGGGTAACTGGTTCTACATGGCCTTCATCATTACCGTTGCGGTTCTGCACATTGTTAACAGTGCAGCAATCCCGGTATCCGCGTTCAAGTCATATTCTGTCTACGCCGGTGCTGTCGATGCGATGGTGCAGTGGTGGTATGGCCATAACGCGGTAGGTTTCTTCCTGACTGCTGGCTTCCTGGGCATGATGTACTACTTCGTACCGAAGCAGTCTGAGCGTCCAATCTACTCCTACCGTCTGTCTATCGTGCACTTCTGGGCACTGATCGCGACTTACATGTGGGCCGGTGGTCATCACCTGCACTACACTGCGCTGCCAGACTGGGCCCAGTCTGTTGCGATGGTCATGTCTCTGATCCT
>JAIBDV010000311.1 GCA_024686055.1 Neptuniibacter sp. | reverse complement strand
GTACTGGAATAATGTCAGGTGCCGTTTTTCAGGGGGTGTTCGTCCGGCAACTGGCGATTAATCCATAGTGCCAGTTTGTGCTTCATTTTTGGCGTGTCTTCCTGGCCTTTGGCCAGCGGAGTGATGAGCTGATCATGTACCAGCAGCTTATACAGGTACTCAACTTTCTGATTGGCGGAATCTGTCTTTTCAAAATCACCGACGCCGCGGGATTTTGCGTACACCTGGCCGATGCGCAGGGCTTCTTTTACCAGTAGAGCTTCGTTTTTAAGCGTGGCCATATTGTCTCCTTTCAAATCAAGCACTGTGGCGCTCAGCTTACAGGGTTTCAAAGTGTTTTTAGAAGCCCTGTCCCCAACTGTTTCATCTGTTGTTGAATCCAGCGGCTGCGTTTCAGGGTATAGGCCGATGGGCGGTTGACTGAAAAACGGTATGGGTTTGGCAGTACTGCTGCCATCCGCGCCGCCTGATAGCTTGCCAGTGAGTTGGCAGAGTGGTGGAAGTTAGCCCGCGCCGCCGCTTCTACGCCATAGATCCCCGGGCCAAATTCGACAATATTCAGGTACAGCTCCAGAATTCTGGATTTATCCAGCAATAACTCCATCCAGCCGGTCAGCCAGGCTTCCACCCCCTTGCGGATAAAACTGCGGCTGGGCCAGAGGAACAGGTTTTTGGCCGTTTGCTGGCTCAGTGTACTGGCACCGCGCAGTCGCTTGCCATCCTGGTGCGCCTCCATCGCCTGTTGAATCGCATCCAGATCGAAGCCAGCGTGTTGGGGGAATTTCTGGTCTTCAGCGGCGATCACTGCCAGCTGCATCTGTTGCGAGATATTAGTCAGCGGCACCCAGCGATGGCTTATTTGTGCAGGATAGCTGGCCGGTGGAAATAGCTGCCGATGCAGTTGCCAGCCCCAGACCGGTGGGTTTACGAAGCGCAGCAGGGCAACCGGGATGATGGTTAACAGTAAAAACGCCAGCAGGCTGAACAGTAGCAACCGTTTAAGTTTACGTAGCACGCAGCACACTCCTTGGCGGGCGATACGAAAGGAGCGGAGATAATTTCATGGCTCAGCTCAGTTCAGTAATTTCATAGCGGTGGTTGTGGCCGGCATCTGGCAGCGTGATTTCATCACCCAGATAGCGTGTGACCAGCTGCTGGCCAACCGGGGTCTGGGGGGTAATCAGTATCACCTGTTGCCCTTGCCATAATAGCTGCAGGCCACCGTGCAGGGGTCCCAGTAAAAAGTGTCGTCTCTGGCCCTGTTGGCTGGTGACCTGTACCAGCGCTCCCAGGCCGATGGCATCGTCTGCCTGAAAGTCGATCAATTGCCATTGCTGATAGTGGGTCAGCACCTGTTGCAGTGCTTCCACCCGCATTGACTGACCGTGTGCCAGATACGCATTTTCCAGTCCCAGAGTGTCGTATTTATTTTCTGCCGTACTCTCGCTATGGGTGGCATTCTGGTGCGCTTCATTGGCCGCGAACAGGGCGTTGTCCAGTGCCTGTTGCAGCTGTTCGGTGATCTGATCAAGCAGCGGTTGTTTACTCATAAGCGCTGTGTGGTGGCCGTTCTATCAATGTGGGGTCACTAATATACCGCGTTGAGGGGGGTGGAGGGAATTTGCCGGGGCTGGTCACTGTTTTACGGCAACTTGATGATTAATTGTGCTCTATCAATGAGGCTTCATTAATAAAGCCGGGTACAATAGCGGCAATCAGATTTTCAGAGCTGGACGGCCACAAGCAGGTTCAGCAGGGAATGCCCTACAGGGCACCCTTTTCTTATTTTATTCAGGAGCTTATCCGCATGCTGAAGAAGCGCTTTGCCGCGTTGGCAGTGTCTATGGTTGTCAGCTTGTCTGCCCATGCTGGCGACACACTGAAAATTGGTATCGCAGGTCCGTTCAGTGGTCCGGTGTCGCCTTACGGTCAGATGCAATTGCAGGGTGCTTATGCTGCAATTGAATTTATTAACCAGCAGGGTGGCATACAGGGCATGACCCTGGAAGCGGTGGAATATGATGACGGCTGTGAGCCGAAGCAGGCTGTTTCTGTTGCCAACCGCGTGGTGAACGACGGAGTGCGGTATCTGGTGGGCCACCTGTGTTCCAGCTCCACGCAGCCAGCAACGGATATCTACAAAGATGAAAACGTGCTGGTGATCACCGGCTCGACCAACCCAGGCATTACCAGCCGTGGTTATCCGCTTATTTTCCGTACCATTGGGCTTGACTCTGAACAGGGTGAAACCGCTGCACGGTATATTACTGAGCAGGTTAAACCGCAACGCGTTGCAATTATTCACGATAAACAGCAGTACGGTAAGGGTATTGCGATGATTGTGAAGCAACAGTTGCAGGCGGCTGGCACCGAGGTTGTCACTGTGGATGGAGTTAGCAGTGGCGAGAAAGACTTTTCGGCATTGATCAGCAAACTCAAACGTGAGCGTATTGATTTCGTTTACTACGGTGGTTATCACCCGGAACTGGCGTTACTGATGCGTCAGGGTAAGGCGCTGGAGTTTAGCCCGACATACATGGGACCAGAGGGGCTAGGTAATAAAGATATTGCCTTCCTGGCCGGTGAAGCGGTGGAGGGGTTACTGGTGACATTGCCTACCCGCTATGATCTGTTGCCACGTAATCAGGCGGTGGTTGATCAGCTAAAAGCGAAGGGTGTTGATCCCAGCGGCCCTTTCATCTGGACCAGCTATGCCGCTGTTGAAGCGTTGGCCAGCGTCATCAACCAGGTGGGGGCCGATGACCCTGTTCGAGTTGCCCAGGCGATGCGTGATGCTACTATTGAAACGGCCATCGGCCCGCTGAGCTGGGATGCCCATGGCGATCTGAACGGCTTTCCGTTTGGTGTGTATCGCTGGCATCAGGATGGCACGGGGACGCCTGCCGCACACTGAATTTTAGTGTAGTGAGTACCGCCTGCTCGGCAGGGCTATAAGCCACCGGGTCAGGCGTTATTCTGAATAAATTACGAACCTTCTTTCCCGTTCTGGTATTTACCCGCGTCGCCTTTCTGGTTATTAATGCCCTGCGTCATTACTGTTCAAAAACCTGCTAAAAACATTTTCGTCGTTCCTATGGCTGTGGTAGTTTTTTTGCTGGGCGGGTGTTGGCCCTGATCGGTCACACTGAATCCCGTATAACAAAAACAACAGGAATCACCCATGACGTTCACAAAAAAAACATTTGCAACGCTTGCGCTCTCGATGGCTGTCAGCATGGCTTCCCACGCCGCTGATACCCTTAAAATTGGTATTGCTGGCCCAATGACCGGGACGGTATCCCAGTATGGTGATATGCAGTTTCAGGGGGCGCACGCGGCGATTGATCTGATCAATAAAGCGGGCGGTGTTAATGGCAAGATGATTGAAGCGATCGAGTATGACGATGTCTGTGACCCGAAGCAGGCGGTCGCTGTAGCGAACAAAGTTGTTAATGATGGTGTTAAATATGTCGTCGGTCATCTTTGTTCCAGCTCTACTCAGCCCGCTACGGATATCTATGAAGAAGAGGGCGTACTGGCAGTAACCTGCTCGACTAATCCCTCTATTACCGCCCGTGGCTATGAAATGATCTTCCGTACCATCGGCCTGGACTCTGATCAGGGACCAACGGCGGCACGTTATGTGATTGATAATATCAAGCCGAAGCGGGTAGCGATCATTCATGATAAACAGCAGTACGGTGAAGGCATCGCGATGTCGGTACGCGAAACTCTGTCCGCAGCAGGTATTGAAGCGATTGTGACCGAAGGGGTGACGGCCGGTGATAAAGACTTCTCCTCTCTGATTACCAAGCTGAAACGCGAAAACATTGATTTTGTTTATTACGGTGGCTATCACCCTGAACTGGGGTTGATTATGCGCCAGTCCCATGCGACCGGTTTTAAGCCAACGTTTATGGGGCCTGAGGCTGTGGGTAATAAAGAGGTGTCATCGATTGGCGGTGGCGCTTCAGAAGGGCTGCTGGTTACGTTGCCTGCTCGCTATGACCTGTTACCAAAAAACAAAGCTGTGGTTGAGCTGATGAAGTCCAGAAAGCAGGATCCGACCGGGCCCTTTGTCTGGACCAGTGTTGCTGCAGTGCAGGCGATGGTGAACGTGATGAAACAGGTTGGTACCGACGATGCCGTCGCGGTTGCTGACGGTTTGCGCGGTAAAACCCTGGATACCGCGATGGGACCGCTGACCTGGGACCAGAAGGGTGATCTGGTTGGTTTTGAGTTTGGTATCTATCAGTGGCATGCCGACGGGACGGGCACACCGCTGTAAGCTGTTTATCGATAGTGGCCCTGTAAAGGGTTGAGAGATGGCTGC
>JAIBDV010000057.1 GCA_024686055.1 Neptuniibacter sp. | reverse complement strand
TGGAAAAAAGCCATGGGAAGTAGCGAAGTTATTTGATATTAAAGTGGTGGCAAAACAATATGATGAATATTATGGAGGGTTGAAAAAATGAAATTAGGAGTTGTATTTTCTGCTGGAATGGGCGGATGCCACCGAGGGGCGACAACATAAGCCATTTGTCTGGGATAAGGCGCGTAATAAATATGTGCGCGGGACCCAACGTGAAGACCGGTTTGCATTGCAGTTTCGCATCGCCGGGGATTATCAGGCTGACTGGCTGGCTTCTACCGGCTTTACTGCCGATATGTGGCACTGGAAGGCGTCCCGCTCAGACCCACTGGGGCTGGCCGATGATAAATGGACCAAGGTCAGCCGGGACCGGCTGATACGCTCCAGTAAAATCAGCCAGGGCCAGACGCATATCTACGTATTGCGGCAATGGGATGAGGGCGAGCCACTGTATACCACCCGTCGCTATCGCAAGTACACCGGGGATATCAAGCCCAAATATATTCTCAACTCAGAACTGAAGCCGGGCTCGACCACGGATATCAAGGCGGCCAGCCACTGGACCCAGGGCCGCTGGGTACTGGAGCTGAGCCGCAAGCTGGATACGGGCCACAGCGACGATGCGCGCTTTGAGCTCGGTCAGGTGGTGCTGGGTGGTCTTTCGGTATTTAATCAGTCCGAGAGTGAACAGCACTTTATTTCAGCGACTCAGCGTTTTCATTTTCTGCCATGAATAATCTTGTCCCTTCTTCTCAACGCAGTCGGCGACTACGCAGTCTCTGGCAGCTGATGGCGTACTGTTTTGTGCCTGTTGTGCTGTGTATGGGGCTGGCGCTGGTCTATAGCCATCTGACCCTGAACCAGATGATGGTTGCGGTGGCTGACAGCCAGCAACTGTCGGATGAACAGGCTCAGCGTATGGAGTACATGCACGAGGTCCGGCTGCCCCTGTATCGCCGTTTGCGGCAGCTGGAAGTGCTGGTCAGCCGGTTCGACCATGAGTTCGAACTGCTGGTGCTGGACCCGGAGCGCCCGGATGACCAGGCGATTGAACTACGCCAGCAACTGGCTGACTACCTGCAAGCCCTGCCGCAGCCTGCCAGCAGTGCCAACCCGCAGCTCAATGCCTGGTTGCTGGACAGTGCCGGGCTGGTACTGGATCTGGTGGATGAACTACTGGAGACCGGCGGCTCAAATGATCGCTACCGGCTTTACCGCAATACCCTGTATCCGCTGTCGGAGTTGCGTACAGGGGTCATGCAGGCGGAGCTGGAACAGGAAACGCGTAATCTGGCTGCACTGGAGACCCTGAACCAGACGGCGGAGCGTTCGCGTGCGGGCTGGGAGCAGCTGGTGTCCAGCTTTATACAGTCCGAACGGATGACTCAGGCACTGATGGTGCTGATTGTCGTGGCCAATATATTGTGTTGGTGGATACTGGGGCGGTTGTTACGTAAACGGTTGCTGACCCTGGCCGACTTCGCGGCGGCGATAGCCCAGGGCCAGCTGTTGAAAATTCCATTCATCAGTCCTGACAGTACCGGGCAGCTGGCGCTCAGCCTTGCACGCACTGCCCGGCGCATTCGTGGGCTGCTCAAAGAGGCGCGCCACCAGGCGGATGAAGCACAGCAGGCGCGGGGGGAAGCCGAGCAACTGGCCTTTTATGACCCGCTGACCGGGCTGGCTAATCGCCGTTCCTTTAATTACAGCCTGGATCAGGTGTTACGTTCAGTACAGCGTGAACGTCAGCTGTTTGCGCTGTACTACCTGGACCTGGATAACTTTAAGTATATTAATGACTCGCTGGGTCATGACGCGGGCGATGAACTGCTGGTCAGTGTTGCTGAACGACTCCGGGGCTGCCTGCGTGAAGGTGATGTGATCGCCCGGCTTGGCGGTGACGAGTTCGCCTTGCTGACCCGTGGGGGTACTCGTGAGGCCACCGAATTGGCGCAGCGTATTCTACAACGGGTCAGCCGACCGGTTGAATTAACCGGTCAGTCCCTGGTTATCTCCTGCAGCATAGGTATCGCGTTTGTGCGTATTGATGGTGATGATGCCTCAACTCTGCAGAAAAACGCTGATCTGGCACTGTATAAAGCCAAGGAGCAGGGGCGTAATAACTTCCAGTTTTTCTCCCCGGAATTACATGCGTTATCGATGCACCGGATGCGGATGGTGCTTGAACTACGCCAGGCGTTCGACAATAAAGATTTCTTCATCCACTATCAGCCAAAATTTGACCTGGCCAGTGGTGAGCTGTCTTCGATGGAGGCGTTGATTCGCTGGTCCCACGAGAAGGAAGGCGTGATATTGCCTGATGACTTTATCCCACTGGCAGAAGAAACTGGCCTGATTTCCGAAATAGGCGTCTGGGTGTTGCGTCAGGTCTGCGCGGATATTCGAGTACTGGAACAGCAAGGACTGCAGGTGCCGGTTGCGGTGAACCTGTCGGGTCGTCAGCTCTATGATAGTGACCTTGCCCTGACGGTGGAGGGAATACTGAACGAATATAACGTGGCACCACGCTGGCTGGAACTGGAAGTGACGGAGACGATGCTAATCGATGATATTGAAGCCAGTATCGGCGTGCTACAACAGTTGCGTACCTTGGGGGTAAGCATTGCGATTGATGACTTTGGTATGGGCTTTTCATCGCTCAACTATTTGAAGAAACTGCCCATTGATGTACTGAAAATTGACCGTTGCTTTGTGTCTCAGGTACCGGGTGGGGTGAAGGACTGCGCCATTATCAATACCATTGTTGAGCTGGCACACCGGCTGGAACTGACAGTGGTGGCTGAAGGTGTTGAAACGGCAGAGCAAAGGGCTTATCTGCAATCTATCGGCTGCGATGTTGGTCAGGGCTTCTACCTGGCTCAGCCGGTCGCGCTGTCTGATCTGTCATCGCTTATATCTTTGTCGGAAGAGGTATAGGCAGCAGGCTTGCCCAAAGGTTACCTGAACCTGATTAATTATGGCCTGAGGTGCTTTCAAGTGCCGACATTGCAGGCTTGCTGTATACTCGCCGCCTGATTGAGTTATCAGTGGTTTTACGAGTAATTTGCCACTGATCGACCGATTTCCGACGCCCACTGCACTGGGCGCTAACATTGCCGTTTACGAGGACTTGCCTGCAATGTTCACCAAAGATATGTCTATTGCTGATTTTGATGCTGACCTGTGGAATGCCATGCAGGCTGAAACTGTGCGTCAGGAAGAACACATTGAACTGATCGCCTCCGAAAACTACACCAGCCCACGGGTAATGGAAGCGCAGGGTTCTGCGCTGACCAACAAATACGCCGAAGGTTACCCGAACAAGCGTTACTACGGCGGTTGTGAGCACGTGGATGTGGTTGAGCAACTGGCGATCGATCGTGCCTGCGAACTGTTCGGCGCGACCTTTGCGAACGTGCAGCCACATTCTGGTTCTCAGGCTAACGCTGCGGTCTACATGGCGCTGTGTCAGCCCGGCGATACCGTACTGGGCATGAGCCTGGCCCACGGTGGTCACCTGACACACGGTGCCTCCGTATCTTTCTCTGGCCGTATCTACAATGCGGTTCAGTATGGTCTGCACCCGGATACTGGCGAGATCGACTACGCTGACGTTGAGCGCCTGGCTCAGGAACACAAGCCAAAAATGATCGTAGCAGGCTTCTCTGCCTACTCGCGTATCGTTGACTGGAAACGCTTCCGTGACATCGCTGATAGCGTTGGTGCTTTCCTGTTTGTGGATATGGCCCATGTGGCAGGCCTGGTTGCGGCGGGTGAATATCCATCACCACTGCCATTCGCTGATGTGGTTACCACCACCACGCACAAAACACTGGGCGGCCCGCGTGGCGGCCTGATCGCCTCTGCCCGTGCGGATGAAGATCTGCAGAAGAAGCTGAACTTCGCCGTGTTCCCTGAATCTCAGGGCGGCCCGCTGATGCACATCGTGGCGGCCAAAGCGGTGTGTTTCAAAGAAGCGCTGGAGCCTGACTACAAAGCGTACCAGGCGCAGGTGGTGAAAAACGCCCAGGCGATGGCTAACACTTTTATCGAGCGCGGTATCGATATTGTGTCTGGCGGTACCGATGATCATCTGTTCCTGGTGGACCTGATCAGCAAAGATATCACCGGTAAAGATGCCGATGCGGCGCTGGGCCGTGCCAACATCACGGTCAATAAAAACTCCGTACCTAACGACCCACGCTCGCCGTTCGTGACCTCGGGTCTGCGTATCGGTAGCCCGGCGGTTACCCGTCGTGGCTTCAAAGAAGCGCAGTCAGTACAGCTGACCAACTGGATCTGTGACGTGCTGGATGATATCAGCAACGAAGCGACCATCGCGGCGGTTAAAGCCAAGGTTAAAGCGCTGTGCGCCGAGTACCCGGTTTACAAATAAGCGCGCCTGCTGATGGGCAAAAGGTGAACTTTTAGCCACACAGCTGTAGAATACGCGGGCGGTCTTCGGACCGCCTTTTTCATTCGGGCGTTATGGGTCTTTAATTCATCTGTAACCGTCTGTTTTACATGGCCTTCCTGGCCTACGCTCTTTAGTGACAGGATTCGAGTATGCATTGTCCGTTTTGCAGTGCGAGCGATACCAAAGTTGTCGACTCCCGCCTGGTGGCCGAAGGCCAGCAGATCCGCCGTCGTCGAGAATGTTCCGCCTGTCAGGAGCGCTTTACCACCTATGAAACCGCAGAATTGCTGATGCCCCGCCTGATCAAGGCCGATGGCAGCCGGCAGCCGTTTGACGACGACAAACTGCGGGCCGGCATCCAGCGTTCACTGGAAAAACGCCCGGTATCGGTGGAAGAATTCGAAGCCTGTATCAACCGGATCAAGCACCGTTTGCGCGCCACCGGCGAGCGCGAAGTGCCGTCCCGGCTGGTGGGCGAAGCCACCATGTCTGAACTGCGTAAACTGGATGAAGTGGCCTATGTGCGCTTTGCCTCGGTGTACCGCAGCTTTCAGGACCTGGATGAGTTCCGTAAAGAAATTGATCGTATGGAAGAGCCCGGTGTGCAACCGGAGACTGACGCATGAGCTTCTCGGTGGCTGACCGCCAGCATATGGCACGGGCGATTCAACTGGCACGGCAGGGCCTGTATACCACCTCACCCAACCCACGGGTGGGTTGCGTGCTGGTGAAAGATGGTCTGGTTGTCGGTGAAGGTTTCCACCTGCGTGCTGGCGAAGGCCATGCCGAAGTGAATGCACTGGCGGTCGCAGCCGGGCAGGCGCAGGGCGCAACCGCCTATGTCACGCTGGAACCGTGCAGCCATTATGGCCGTACCCCACCCTGTGCTGAAGCCCTGACCAGCGCCGGTGTCAGCCGGGTGGTGGCAGCGATGGTTGACCCTAATCCGCAAGTGGCCGGGCGTGGCATGGCGATGCTGGCGGCAGCCGGTATTGAAACCGCCAGTGGCTTGCTGGAAGCAGAGGCCCGCGCACTGAACCCCGGTTTTATCAAGCGGATGGAACAGGGCCTGCCGTACCTGACGATCAAATCCGCCAGCAGCCTGGATGGTCGTACCGCCATGCAAAGCGGTGAATCTCAGTGGATTACCGGCCCTCAGGCTCGCACCCAGGTGCAGCGCTTACGGGCGCGAAGCTGCGCGGTGATCAGCGGCGTTGAGTCGATTCTGTCTGACGACTCCGCCCTGACTGTGCGTGAGGCTGAGCTGAGGCTGGATAATGCGGCTGAGATTGTTAAACGCCAGCCACTGCGGGTGGTGCTCGACAGCCAGCTGCGCACCCCGCTGACGGCAAAAATACTGACCCAGCCGGGCCGGACGCTGATTGTGTACTGTGACGATACTGCTGCTCGCGCTGATGCACTGGCGCAGGCCGGTGCCGAGCTGGTGCAGCTGCCTGCCGCTGACGGTCGGGTCGATCTGCCTGCGTTGTTGCGTTACCTGGCGGATCAGCAGCAGTGTAACGAAGTGCTGGTGGAAACCGGTGCGAGGCTGGCCGGGGCCTTTATTGAGCAACAGCTGGCCGACCGGCTTGAGCTGTTTATGGCGATGAAACTGCTGGGCAGTGATGCCCGGCCACTGTTTGACCTACCCCTGACCCGCATGGCCCAGCAGGTGCCAATGACGCTGCTGAACAGCCGTCAGGTGGGGCAGGATCTCTGGCTGAGTTTACAGCCGGACTATCAGGAGACTGCTTGATGTTTACCGGCATTATTGAAGCGCTGGGTAGCGTAGCTGCGATTGAAATGAAAGGCGGCGATATGCGGCTGTACATCCGCACCGGGCCGCTGGATCTGGCCGATGTCCAGCTGGGTGACAGTATCGCCACCAATGGCGTCTGCCTGACGGCGGTTGAGCTGCCAGGTGATGGTTTCTGGGCCGATGTATCACGGGAAACCCTGGCACACAGTCGCTTTGAACAGCTGCAGGTGGGCGAAATCGTTAACCTTGAGAAGGCGATGATGCCGCGCAGCCGCTTCGGTGGCCACATTGTCACCGGCCATGTAGATGCCGTCGGTGAGGTGATGCGCCGCAGCGACGATGCGCGCTCGATCCGTTTCAGTGTGCGGATGCCCGCCAGCATCCAGCGTTATGTGGCTGCCAAGGGCTCGATTACCGTGGATGGCGTCAGCCTGACGGTAAATGCCATTGACGGCGACTGCTTTGAACTGAATATTGTACCGCACACGGCACAGCAGACAATTATCGACCGCTACAGCGCTGGCAGTGCGGTGCATCTGGAAGTGGATATTATCGCCCGCTATCTTGAACGATTGCTGGGAAGCCCGGCTGCCGACACGGCATCGGGGACAGAAAATACAGGTGGCCTGAGCATGGCAACACTCGCTCAGGCAGGTTTTTTACACCGTTAAAAGTTAAAGAGACGGGACGATGAAACTCAATAGTACCGAAGAACTGATTGCCGACATTCGTCAGGGCAAAATGGTTGTCCTGATGGACGATGAAGACCGCGAAAACGAAGGCGATCTGGTGATTGCCGCTGAGATGGTGCGGCCGGAAGATATCAACTTCATGGCGACTCATGCGCGCGGTCTGATCTGCCTGACGCTGACCCGTCAGCGCTGTGAGCAGCTGCAGCTGCCGTTGATGGTACAGAGCAACGGTGCCCAGTTCTCCACCAACTTCACCATGTCCATTGAAGCGGCTGAAGGGGTTACCACCGGTATCTCCGCTGCCGACCGTGCGCACACCGTGCGTACCGCCGTTAAAGTCGATGCCAAAGCTGAAGACATTGTCCAGCCGGGTCATATTTTCCCGCTGATGGCACAGCCTGGTGGCGTGCTGAGCCGTGCTGGCCACACCGAAGCCGGTTGTGATCTGGCGCGTCTGGCCAGCTGCACTCCAGCGGCGGCGATTGTCGAGATCATGAATGAAGATGGCACCATGGCGCGCCGTCCGGATCTGGAAAAGTTTGCTGAGAAGCACGATCTGAAGATCGGCACCATTGCTGACCTGATCCACTACCGTACCCTGAACGAACACACCATCGAGCGTAGTGAAGAAGGCGTACTGCCAACCGAATACGGCGAGTTCAAGTACGTGACTTACCGTGATGAAATCCAGAACTGCACCCACATGGCGCTGTACATGGGTGATATCACCCCGGACGAGCCGACGGTGACCCGTGTGCATATCCGCGCTGAAGTGCTGCGTGATGTGGTGGCGGTGGATACCAGTGGTCAGCGTAAATGGACCATGCGTCGTGCCATGAAACGGGTTGCCGAAGAAGGCAAAGGCGTGGTGGTGCTGCTGGACACCGGTGAGCGGACAGATCTGGGCGATGCGCTGGATAACGTACTGGCTGGTACAACCAAACCGTCCAAAGTGAACGTAAGCGCCTCCGGTGCCTACCTGACCGTAGGGACAGGTTCGCAGATTCTGCGTGATCTGCAGGTCGGTAAAATGCGGGTGCTCAGCTCCCCAATGAAATTCAATGCAATTTCCGGCTTTGACCTGGAAATTGTCGATTACATTCCGTGCGAAGACTGACAGGAAGAGAACATGTCTGTAACTGTGATTGAAGGCGATTTCGTCAATGTTGATGGTAAATACACCATCGTTGTCGGCCGTTTTAACGCATTTGTGGTGGAAAGCCTGCTGGATGGCGCACTGGACACCCTTAAGCGTCATGGCGTGAAAGAAGACAATATCCGTGTAATCCGTGTGCCAGGTGCATTCGAGATTCCACTGGCGGTGCAGAAAGTTGCACAGCAGAAGAAAGACGATGCGATCATCGCGCTGGGTGCGGTTATTCGCGGTGGTACACCACACTTTGAGTACGTCTCTGGCGAAAGCTCCAAGGGCGTGCTGCAGGTGATGATGGATCACGATATGCCAGTGTCTAACGGCATTCTGACGGTGAACAGCATCGAACAGGCTGTTGAGCGTTCTGGTACAAAAATGGGCAACAAGGGCGCTGAAGCGGCCCTGTCTGCACTCGAAATGGTAAGTATGCTACGTCAACTGGAGGCGTAATTTAAACATGAGCGATAAACCAGCATCCAAAAGCAAGAAACCCTCACTGACCTCTCAGCGTCGCGCTGCGCGTTCGTTCGCACTGCAGGCACTGTACTCCTGGCAGTTGACCGGTAATCCGATCAACGAGCTGGAAGCACAGTTCCGGGTGGATAACGATATGGCAGGTGCCGATCTGAAACTGTTCAGTGAACTGCTGCGTGGCGTTGCCAGCCGCAAGACAGAGCTGGATGAAACCTACGAACCATTTCTGGACCGGATGCTGGATGATCTGGACCCGATCGAGCTGACCACGCTGCGGATCGGTACCTATGAGCTGGTACAGCGGATTGATACGCCGTACCGCATTGCCATCAACGAAAGTGTTGAGCTGGCAAAAATCTTTGGCGCAACTGACAGCTTCCGTTATGTCAACGGTATCCTGGATAAGGTTGCCCAGCGTGTGCGTATGGCCGAAATTCGCGAACAGCGCGAACGCAAAAAAGGCTGAGTGTGGCGCGCGTCCTTCTGGGCGCGCACACCGTCACACTGATCTGTGTTGCAGCGGCGTCCTGTCGCGTGCCCTGACTGTCGGAGTACTCCATGGGTGAATTTGAGCTGATCCGCTATTACTTTGCTAACCAGCCCGCAACGGCGTCGGTGGCGCTGGGGATTGGTGATGATTGTGCGCTGTTGCAGGTCCCTGTGGGCCAGCAGCTGGCGGTGTCCATCGACTCGCTGGTGGAAGGCACTCACTTTCTGCCTGGGACTGACCCGGCCCGGCTGGCGGAACGCCTGCTGGGGGCAGCGGTCAGTGATCTGGCGGCGATGGGGGCCAGCCCGTTGTGGTTTACCCTGGCACTGACGTTGCCGGAAGCCACCGAAGCCTGGCTGGAACCCTTTGCCCGTCGGCTGGCCGAACGGGCGGCGGAGCTGGGCATTGTGCTGGTGGGCGGTGATACGACACGCGGCCCGCTGGCGCTCAGTGCTCAGGTACATGGCGCGGTGATGCCCGGTAAAGCGCTGACCCGTGCCGGTGCTCAACCGGGGGACCTGATCTGTGTGACCGGTACGCTGGGGGACAGCGCCGCCGGACTACAGACCCTGTTCGACAACACCCCGTCCAGTGCGGAGGTTGCGTTCCTGCAGCAGCGTTATTACTGCCCGCAGCCCCGGCTGACGGCCGGTCAGCAGCTGGCGGGGGTTGCCAGCGCTTGCCTGGATATTTCCGATGGCTTGCTGGGTGATCTGAACCATATCCTGCAAGCCACTGCGCAGCCGCTAGGAGCGCAGATCATCACTGATCAGTTGCCGTTATCGGCGGCAATGCTGCAACAGTTTGGCCATATCCAGGGTCATAAATGGGCCCTCAGTGGCGGTGAAGACTTTGAACTCTGTTTCACCCTGCCAGCCGCCCAGCGCGATCACCTGGCAACGCTGACAACCCCGGTCACCGTGGTGGGAGAAATTCTCGCCCGACCGGGTATCTTCCTGCAATATCCCGATGGCCAGCTGATTACGGTGCCGCCGTCCGGTTTTAATCACTTCGCTTCCTGACAGGCTGTTATGAATAAAGCTCCCGCTTCCATCTGGCGTAATCCGGTCCACTTTCTGGCCTTTGGCCTGGGCAGCGGTGCCAGCCCCTGGGCCCCGGGTACCATGGGTACCCTGGCGGCCATTATTCCCTATTTCTGGTTTGCCCAGCTCAATCTCCCACTCTATTTACTGATGTTGCTGATCACCAGTCTGGTCGGTATCTGGCTCTGTGATCGTACCTCCAAAGACCTCGGTGTACATGATCATGGCGGCATCGTCTGGGATGAGTTTGTCGGTTTCTGGATCACCATGCTGGCGGCACCCGCCGGGCTGATCTGGATTGTGATCGGCTTCGTGCTGTTCCGGCTATTTGATATCCTCAAACCCTGGCCAATTAGCTGGGTGGATAAACATGTTCACGGCGGCTTTGGCATTATGCTGGACGATATCCTGGCCGGGGTGCTGGCGTTTATCTGCCTGCAGCTGCTGGCACTCTGGCTGCCGCTGTAATTATTCACCACGTTGCCTAGCTTACACGACTCAATACCAGGGCAGTGTTCTGTGACAGCAAAACAGCCTTTCAGTTTAGTTTCAGTTTCTGTCACTATCGTTAGGCTGACGAATCAGTAAAGCGACACCGCGATTGTCATAATGTTTTTTATTGGCCTGACACATAGCCACGGCTGGCCGGTTTGAGGAGAGGACATCATGTATAGCAAACGATTGATTGCCATCCTGGCCTTAGTGCCGGTGATGCTCTGTATGTCGACGGCTCAGGCAGAGGCAAAAAGCAACGACCTGGAACTGCTGGATTATCAGGCCTGTCGTACACTGGTAGAAGCGGGCGATATTCTGCCGATGGGTGAGCTGTACCAGCGGGTAAACCAAACAATTGATGGTCGTATGCTGGACACCGTACTGGTCCGTCGGCCACAGGGTTATGTCTATCAGATGGAAATTGCCGGTCGTGACGGGGTGGTTCGGGTGATTGAAGTGGACGCCAGTAACGGTGCGGTTTTAACGGAGTAACAGACGGCTATGCGAGTACTACTG
>JAIBDV010000366.1 GCA_024686055.1 Neptuniibacter sp. | reverse complement strand
GGGTGTCGATTGCTGAGCTGGAAGCCTGCATTGAAGCGATGCGCGGCACCGATCAGGATCCGCGCGGTTTTGCTGATGCCATGGCGGCCAAAATTGCGGACGGTCAGTCGGCCGTGATTGCCGAGGCGAAAAAGGCCAGCCCGTCCAAGGGGCTATTGCGCGAAGATTTTGACCCGGCTCAGATCGCCCGTTCCTATGAGGCGGGTGGTGCGGCCTGTCTGTCGGTACTGACCGATGCGGATTTCTTCCAGGGTAGCGAGGATTATCTGCGTACTGCCCGCGCGGCCTGTTCGCTGCCGGTGATTCGCAAAGACTTTATTGTTGATCCTTACCAGGTATATGAAGCCCGTGCTATGGGGGCGGATTGCATCCTGCTGATCGTTTCTGCGCTGGAAGATGATCAGATGATGCGGCTGAATAATCTGGCTCGCCGTCTGGGTATGGATGTGCTGGTTGAAGTGCATGGGGCAGATGAGCTGGAGCGGGCGCTGCAGCTGGATAACCGTCTGATCGGTATTAACAACCGAAATCTGCATACCTTTGAGGTGACGCTGGATAATACCTATGATCTGCTGGCGAAAATTCCGGCAGACCGGATTGTGGTCACCGAAAGCGGTATCCGTGAGCGGGCTGATGTCGAAGCGATGCGGGCACACAATGTACACAGCTTCCTGGTCGGCGAGGCATTTATGCGCGCAGACGAGCCAGGTACCAAGCTCAAAGCCCTGTTTGATTGAGAGGAAGATCCATGTCGATGAATGTAAATGTACAGTGGGATGGTGATCTGAGCTTTAAAGGCTCTACCGGTTCCGGTTTTGAGATCATGATCGATGGCGAGCAGAAAAAAGGCGCGCGTCCGCTGGAGATGATACTGCTGGGTCTGGGTGGTTGTGCCAGCTACGACGTGATCAGCATTCTGAAGAAAGCCCGCCAGGATGTGGTGGACTGCGTGGCCCAGATTGAGGCTGAACGTGCAGATACAGTGCCGTCTGTGTTCACAAAAATTCATGTGAAATTTGTGGTCAGTGGTCGTAATCTGAAAGAAAACCACGTTAAACGTGCGGTGCAGCTGTCAGCAGAAGAATATTGTTCAGCGTCGCTGATGCTGGAGAAAGGTGGCGTTGAGATCAGTCATAGCTTCGAGATCATCGAAGTCGAGTAATCTGAGATCCATCTGCTGCAAAAAAACGACCGCAGGGTCGTTTTTTTGTGCCTGCTAATACATGTTGTGAGGCGGCGTATAACAACAGGGTCTAACGGCTGGTGGTAAATTAACCGGCAGTTAACACTTGTTGTTCTAGCCTTCAGGCAAGAGGCTTAATATGCCTCTGGCTGGAGGTTGTTATGCGTGTCTTTGTTTTCGTGTGTGTGGTGATGCTCGGTGGCTGTGCAACCCTCAGCCGGGATCAGTGTCTGGAGTCTGACTGGCAGGCGATTGGGCGTGCCGATGCCCGGGTTGGTTACCAGACCTCACGGCTGGAAGAGCACCGCAAAGCCTGCTTTGATCATGGCGTGCAGCCTGACTATGAGGCTTATAAGCAGGGGCATGCGCAGGGGCTGGTCAGTTACTGTACCTTTAAAGGGGGCTTCAAGGCTGGCTACGGTGGTTATCGCTATTATCAGCTTTGCCCGGCAATCGTCGAGGCCGAATTTCTCGATGGTTATGAGATGGGCCGTGATATTTATCGCCGTCAGGAACACTTCGAGTTGCTCTATGAAAGTCGCTTCCATCGTGGTCACCACGGCTTCCATGGCCTGCATTTCGGCGGCCATCATTGAATGTGCTGTTGCTGATGGCCTCGGAGTCTGGGCAGCGTGACTGGCTGAACGAGAATTATACCGGCAGATGGTTGCCCGTTTGTTGCTATCCAGAAACTGAAGGGGTAGAATGCGCCCCTCAAATTTCCTCCTTGCTTTCGGCAATTAGTAAGTCCGGGGGCTATTAACCCGTAAGGAGCTACAATGCGTCATTACGAAATCGTATTTATGGTTCACCCGAACCAGAGCGAGCAGGTTGCTGCGATGGTTGAACGTTACACTTCTCTGATTGAGGGTGCTAACGGTCAGGTTCACCGCCTGGAAGATTGGGGTCATCGTCAGATGGCTTACCCAATCAACAACGCTCACAAAGCACACTACGTTCTGATGAACGTTGAATGCGGCCAGGAAACTCTGGACGAGCTGGAAAACATGTTCCGTTACAACGACGCTGTTCTGCGTAACATGGTTATCCGTCGTAAAGAAGCGATCACTGAAATCTCCCCAGTTAAAGCTGCTGAATCCCGTGAAGAGCGTAAAGCTCCTCGTCGCGACGACCGTCGTGATGCACCGGCTGCAGAAGAAAAAACTGAAGAGACCGCTGCTGAAGCACCCGCTGCAGAAGCACCAGCAGAAGCACCAGCAGCTGACGCTGCTGAGTAATCGATTAATCTGACGAAATAACCAGGAGACTCACCATGGCTCGTTTTTTCCGTCGTCGCAAGTTCTGCCGTTTCACAGCGGAAGGTGTTACCGAGATCGACTACAAAGATCTGGACACTCTGAAAGGCTACATCACTGAAACTGGCAAAATCGTACCTAGCCGTATCACAGGTACTAAAGCGCGTTACCAGCGTCAGCTGGCAACAGCTATCAAGCGCGCACGTTTCGTTGCACTGCTGCCGTACACTGATAACCATCAGTAAGCTGGCCCAGAGCATTAAGCTCTGAGTGATGTGGGCAGGTCCGCACAAGGCGGGCCTGGGAAAGATTCAGCTGTTGGTGCCAGGTTATATCCTGGGCACGGGCAGCGTAGCTGCAAAGACATTTGCAGATATGAATGAGGTTTTACGAGATGGAAGTTATTCTGCTCGAGAAAATTGGCAAGCTGGGCAACCTGGGTGATAAGGTTACCGTTAAAGCTGGCTTCGGTCGCAACTACTTGATGCCTCAGGGCAAAGCTGTTCCTGCGACTGCTGGTAACGTAGAAAAATTCGAAGCGCGTCGCGCTGAGCTGGAAGCAGCTGCTGCTGAAACGCTGACTGCTGCGCAGACACGTGCTGAAGCACTGGCTGGCCTGAACGTTTCCATCGTGTCCAAAGCGGGCGACGAAGGTAAGCTGTTCGGTTCTATCGGTACGCGTGATATCGCTGACGCTGCAACTGCAGCAGGTCAGGAAGTCTGCAAGTCCGAAGTACGTCTGCCAGAAGGTGCACTGCGTCATATCGGCGAATTCGAAATCGCTGTGCAGCTGCACTCCGAAGTTACTTCTTCTATCAACGTAACTGTTGTAGCAGAGTAATTTCTGCTGACTGCATTGGCAGTCAGTTGATCTAAAAAAAGCACCCCGTAGTATACTGCGTGGTGCTTTTTTTGTGTGCGCGAAAAATATGCGCCACGGTGTTCCGTGCTGGTGCTCTCAGGCCAGTGCGCTAAAGTAGTCAGTCAGGTTAAAGGCAGGAAGGTAACGATGGAATTCACTGATACGGACCAGCAAGCGCTGGACAATATCAAGGTGCCACCGCATTCCATGGAGGCGGAGCAGTCGGTGCTGGGTG
>JAIBDV010000275.1 GCA_024686055.1 Neptuniibacter sp. | reverse complement strand
TTGACTTCACGACTTATTGACCGGCCCAGGCCGGTTGCAACCACTGTCACCGACAACTCATCCGTCATTTCTGGATCAATAACCGTACCGACAACAATTGTTGCCTCGTCAGAAGCATACTCATCAACGATTTCGCCAACCTCGGAAAACTCGCCCAGGCTCAAATCCAGCCCGGCGGTGATATTGACAAGAATACCCGCCGCTCCCTTAAGGTCGACATCTTCCAGCAACGGGCTTTTAATCGCCGCCTCAGTTGCCTGAATAGCTCGACCATCACCTCGCCCACGGCCTGTACCCATCATTGCCATACCCATCGCTGACATTACAGTGCGCACGTCAGCAAAATCGACATTGATCATACCAGGACGGATGATCAGGTCAGCCACCCCCTGCACCGCCCCTTTAAGCACATCGTTGGCAGCATTGAATGCATTCATTAAACTGCAGTTCTTACCGAGTACTGGCAACAGTTTTTCATTCGGGATGATGATCAAAGAGTCAACACAGTCTTCCAGCTCCCTGATACCCTGCTCCGATATCTTCAGCCGTTTACGCCCCTCAAATGGGAATGGCTTAGTCACCACAGCAACGGTGAGAATCCCCATCTCACGAGCAACACTGGCAACCACCGGCGCGGCTCCGGTTCCGGTGCCACCACCCATACCCGCGGTAATGAAAACCATATCAGCACCAGACAACATTTCAGCCAGGCGCTCACGGTCTTCTACCGCCGCCTGACGACCAATATCCGGATTCGCCCCGGCACCCAGCCCTTTTGTAAGCTCAGTACCAATCTGCAGGACCGTGCGAGCGGCCATATTATTGAGCGCCTGAGCATCTGTATTTGCACAGATAAACTCAACCCCCTCAACATCAGTGCTCACCATGTGCTGCACAGCGTTACCGCCACCACCACCGACACCAATCACCTTGATAACAGCGTTTTGCGGAACGCTATCCACCATTTCAAACATTTGCGGTTCTCCTTCCAGAGCATCAGTAACAGAGCGCTGCCTCTGCTACTGACTCTAATATCACAACACTGTTATGTGGCCTCTTCTACACAGAAAGAGGC
This sequence comes from Neptuniibacter sp., assembly GCA_024686055.1. Taxonomy (GTDB): domain Bacteria; phylum Pseudomonadota; class Gammaproteobacteria; order Pseudomonadales; family Balneatricaceae; genus Marinobacterium_C. Next base: position 3,774 of record JAIBDV010000275.1, on the reverse strand, counting down.
ACTGATCGATCACCTGCGGACACTCGCCGCAAAGAATACCGTGATCCGACTGCTACATTTTATACGCCCGCGGCCCGAGAATCAGCTTTCAGCCTCTCCCTGCCCCTCAGTCAAACGATCTATTTCGACAAACTATACTGACAATATTACCAAATAAGCAAAATTCGAACCAATATGAAAAATAATAATAAACCAGTGCGCGTGCGGTTAATATCAAGATTTTTGATAGCACAGAATTAATTCATGACAATAATCGGCAACCCATTGCCACCCGCCGGTAAATTTTCACCGATACAGGTATCGCCGGAGACACACATAAACCACAAACGGAAAGCATAATATGACAGCGTTATCACAGAACTGCACCCGAACAGGTAACAGTGAAAGCGGGCCATACAGCCCACTTGTTCAGATTCTACTGGTAACCAACCCGTATTCCGGCTAACGCTTGTAACTATAGTGGACCGGCATATCACGCCAGCCGATGAGGTCAGGGCTCTGCATCAGATACTGACGTATCGATGTCAGGCCATCCGCCAGAAAGGTTGTATCCATAAAATTGCCAATAGCCTCTGGACCTGCGCTATCAGCAGACTGCAAGCAAAATACCAGATACTCAGGGTATGGCAGAATATCATCGCGCCAGATTGCCCCACGGTAATACTGACCGACCCGCTGCTGGTATTCAGAGTCCGTAATACACTTATTCAACTTATAATCGCGATCATTCAAGCCTGTGCACATACGGCCCAGCCCAGTCTTACCGCGCATATCAATCGTCTCAACTTCAATCCAGCGAAAACGGTGCTCACGCTCATACAACGCTTCAAACGCTTCTTCAGGCATCTCAAACTGAGAGCATATCATCGCCGACTCTGGGGCAATTTCTGTTGAACAGGAGGCTATCTCCAGGCTGGCTTCTGAAACCTTATAGTCACGAAAAAATACTATACCAACTTTATTGAAAATACGCCGATACCCCGGCACTTCAACCAGCCTGAAATTGACCAGATCCGGCACGGTTTCACGTGCTGAGGCCTCAGATAGCAAAGACCCATAACCAACTACTGAGATCAAGATTCCATTCCTCCCGTGTCACTTTCCCTTGCCGCCACTAACATAGTATCCGGCAACTGCTTCTTACCCGTTGCACCCAGTTTATTCAGCATAGCCGCCTGGCTTACCAGGTTACCACGCCCCTGGTATAGCCGGTTACGACTCATATCAAACGCACTTTGCGCACGATCAAGATGGCGCCCTACATCATCCATCGACTCGATAAAGCCGACGAATTTATCATGTAGTTCACCGCCTCGACGGGCGATCTCTTCAGAATTTTGACTCTGATGCTCATAGCGCCAGATATTATGAATAGTGCGCAATGTTACCAGCAAGGTTGAAGGACTGACCAGAATAATATTACGTGCGAACGCGTCACTGAATAACTGCTGATCCTGCTCAAGCGCCAATAAAAAGGCCCCTTCAACCGGAACGAACAGCAAGACAAAATCCAGCGACCGAACCCCTTCCAGCTTTTCATATGACTTATCCGACAACCCGCGGATATGGCTACGCAAAGAACTCAGATGTGCTTTCAGATGCCCCAGCCGGCGTATTTCATCTTCACTGCTGCAGTATTGCTCATACGCAGTAAGCGATACTTTGGAATCAACAATCACATCTTTATTATCAGGCAGACGGACGATCACATCAGGTTGATAGCGACGTCCGTCCTGCTGTAAAGAAATTTGAGTCTCAAACTCAAACCCCTCACGCAACCCGGACTGCTCCAGCACCCGCGCCAGTATCACCTCACCCCAGTTGCCCTGGGTTTTGTTCTCGCCCTTCAGCGCCTGGGTCAGGTTTACCGTATCCTGACTCATCTGCAGGTTAAGTGCCTTCAGCTGAAGGATCTGTTCATGCAGAGCCCGGCGATCCTTCGCTTCGGTGTCGTAGCTATCCTCAACACGTTGCTTGAACTCACCCAGCTGCTGGCGCAACGGCCCAAGCAGATGGCCGAGCTGCTCCTGACTGTTATGACTGAAGCTGGCCGCCTTTTCATCAAAAATCCGGTTTGCCAGATTCTGAAAATCAGCCTTCAGCTGAGCACGGGCAGACTCCAGCGCCTGCAACTTATCGTCATGGGATTCACGCTCGACTTCCAGTCGTGTTTCCAGCTCAGTGATCACGTCGGCCCGGGCAGCCAGCGCGCGCTGTAACTGCTCCTGCTGTTGCTGGCGCTCAAGCAGCTGCGACGCAAATTCAGGTAAGCGGGCATTTTCCACCTCCAGCCGCGTCAACTCGAGTGCCTGCATCTGTATCTGCTGTTGCAAGCCCGCACGCTGACTCAACAGCCAGAAAACCACGATCAATAACAACGCAGCCAGGGGCAATAACAGCACAACGTTATCCATCATTATCTACCAGTAATAATACAGCGTCCCGATCGCAACCAGCACCAGCGGCATCATCAGATAAAGCGACCGTGCATCACCCAGCGCGCGCTGAAAAACCAGTAAATAAACCGCCGGAAAGCTGAAAAACAGGCAAGTCGCCGGAATCCACAAATCCAGCTGACGAATGCCGTAAGCCATCGCGCCGATCAGCGTTAACGCTGCCAGGTTTCCCGACAGAATAACGGCCACCTGACCATTACTGGTTCTCGCGAACTCAGGTTTATCCTCTTCAGCCAGCTTATTAATACCACTGGCGCTCAACGCCGCAGCCATTGAAACAAAACCGGTAACCAGAAAAATCCACAGCGGATCAACAACCATTATTATCTCCTGCTCAAATCAGCCCGTATTGTACGGTATCTATCCAGACTGTCCCACTGGATAAACGCCTGGCAGCCAGCATTGTTTAACGTACAATACTGGCTGCATTTATCAGGAGTAGAGACGTGATCAGGTATATCCGCAGACTGGTTTACCAGCATCTGAAGCAGACCAGTGGTCAGGCCGTCATACTATTGCTGGCAACCTACATTACGCTCAGCTGGTTGCTGCTTAACTGGAGTCAGGAAGAGGCCCTGCTGGGCAATAATTTCTTTTACTGGCTGATGGTCACCGCATCCACCGTCGGTTATGGCGATCTGTCGCCCAGCACCGATAGCGGAAAAATTATTACCAGTCTGTTTATTATCCCGGTCGGCCTCAGCCTGTTTGCACTGGTGATCGGTAAAGTCGCCGCGTTCGGCGCCTACCAATGGAGAAAAGGCATTATGGGCGCCAAAACGCTCGATCTGGAAAATCATATTCTGGTGATCGGCTGGGACGGCTCACGCACCCTGTCATTACTGACCCTGCTAAAACTGGAAGCTGAGCAGAATCTCAAGCGTACCATCTGCCTGTATACCACCCAGGAGATGGACAACCCGCTGCCAGGTGAAATCGAATTTATCCGTGGCCCCAGCTTTAACGATGATCCCGCCATGGCCCGCGCCTGCGTCACAACGGCCTCCACCATTATCGTCGATACCGCCAGCGATGACAGTACCCTGGCCGCCGCCCTGTTTGCCGCTAACCTGAACAGCCAGGCCCACATGATCGCCTACTTCCGCAATGATGCGCTGAGTAAATTGCTCAAGCAACATTGCCACAAAGTTGAGTGTGCGCCGTCCGTATCCACCGAGCTGCTGGTCAAAGCAGCGATGGACCCGGGCTCCAGCGCGCTGCACCAGGAGCTGGTCAACGCTGGGCGTGGTATGACACAGTATTCTGTTACCTACCCGGCAGGCAGCCCCGTTATGCGCGTTGGAGAGATCTATACCAG
>JAIBDV010000092.1 GCA_024686055.1 Neptuniibacter sp. | reverse complement strand
GTCGCGCCGATCGGCAACACCGCTACCCGCATTTTCGGGCCGCTGCAGGCCACCTTTTCAACCGCCGCCTGAGCGACAGGCTGCGGCTTCACACTCTTCTGCTGACAACCGCTGATCGCCAGCGCCAGCATCGGAATGGCGAACAGTGTTTTCAGGTTAAGGCGGCTGGCGGTGCGAGTGTTACGGGCTGCTGTAGTGTTCATGATCGACTCCGGGATAACGTTGCGTAGTGTGTTTGCTTATCCGGTAGGTAACGCCTGAGTCAGCGGCGGTTCATACTTTTTTCAATTTTTTGACCAGTATTTCAATTTTGTAACAACGGTATGGAACGGTCTGCGCTGCAGCCCGCAGGCTGTCTCTGCTATAGTGCCGACCTGTTTTTCCTCTTTTATCGCTGCTGTCAGGATGTTATAGCAATGCTTCGTAGTTCCTCTGTGCTGGTCTGGATACTGGCCTCTGTGGTGGCCCTGGGCCCACTGTCCACCGATATGTACCTGCCTGTTCTGCCCCGCCTGGTTGACGCCCTGGCCGCACCGATGGAACAGATTCAGGCCACTCTGTCGGTGTTTTTTGCCGGTTTCGCTGTGGCCCAGCTGGTGTACGGCCCCCTGGCCGACCGCTATGGCCGCAAGCCGATATTGCTCGGTGGGCTGGGCCTGTTTACCCTGGCGACGGTGGGCTGTGCCATGGCGGATAACATTGAACAGCTGATCAGTTTCCGCTTTCTGCAGGCACTGGGGGCCTGCGCGGGCCCGGTGATCGGCCGCACCATTGTGCGGGATATTTACGGCCCCCAGGATGCAGCGAAGATGCTATCGATGATCGGCACGATTATGGCGCTGGCACCCGCGCTGGCACCGATTCTGGGCGGGTTTATGGCACTGTGGTTCAGCTGGCCATCGATCTTCTGGTTCCTGGCCGGTTATGGGGTGCTGTCGCTGTTTCTGATCAGCTATAAAGTGCCGGAAAGCCTGACCGATGCCCATCGCCAGAGCATTCAGCCACGGGCGATTTTTAACAACTTTGCCACCCTGCTGCGCAGCCGCCAGTATCTGGGCTATACCCTGACCTGCAGCTTTACCTTCTGTGGCCTGTTTTCGTTTCTGTCGGGCTCTTCGTTTGTGCTGATCGACTATTTCAAGGTGGCCGAACAGCACTATGGATTCTTCTTCGCCATCATTGTGCTGGGTTATATGAGCGGCACCTATACCGCGCAGCGCATTGGCGCGCAGCTGGGAATTGCAACCATGCTCAGCCGCGCCAGCACTCTGACACTGAGCGCCGGGCTGGCCATGGCGATACCGGCCTGGCTGGGCTGGCACTCGCTGTACTGGCTGATCGGCTGTCAGTTTCTGTTTATGGCAGGCGTTGGTGCGGTGATGCCTCAGGCGATGGCGGGCGCATTGGCCCCGTTTGGCCATATGGCGGGCACGGCCTCGTCACTGCTGGGCTTTATTCAGGCCGGGCTGGCCGCGCTGGTGGGTGTGATCGTTGGTCATTTACATGATGGCACACCGGTCACGATGGTCAGCAGTATCGCGCTGATGGGCCTGCTGGGCTGGCTCAGTTTTCGTACGCTGGTACGCCCCTCAGCAACCCAACCAGGCAATTAACCCGTAACAATAAGTCTGTGCAAACGGGTTATAACGCAGCCGGGTGTCCACACGGCGTGGCCTGCTCGCCCACCAGCTGTGCCTTCAATGCCGCCGGGGCGGCAAATGACGAGCCTTTAAGCACTTGCCAGTGCTGGCGAGCATAGTGGCTGGCCGGTTGATAACCCGCCGACAGCCGGGCCGCTGGAATATCGACACACTGATCATTATCCAGATCGTAGCCCAGCATTTCCCCCTGGGCGTCACGCAGGCTTAGTAGCGGGTAAGCCGCACGGGCCTGGATATCGACAAAGGCGTTGTTAGCTACAAAGTGGGCCAGCTCTGGCTCACTGGCCCCCACGGTAGTCACCCCACGGGCAAAGGAGAAGGTGTTCACCATCCCCCGCCCGCCATTACCGGCAATGGTAAAAACGTGTATCCCCAGCCCTGCCAGCCGCTCAAGCTGGCGGATAATCTGCCAGCTGTGTTGCCACACCGGGTACTGTTTGCCCCAGTCGCGGATCAGCGCCTGGTAGTGCTTAACATTGTCCTGGCGCAGCGGTTTTTCAAAGGCACTGATCAGAGTTGAAGACTCCCAGGCCAGCAATAATGCATCCACCGGGTGCTGGGTAAAGCGGGTTTCGATCTGCTGCAGACGTTGCAGGATTTTTTCCATAGGCGCGCCGCCATGGGCCAGCGGATAACGCAGAAAGATCAGTTGCGGATGGGCGGCGATCATCTCGACCAGATCGCCATGGTAGAAGGGTTCGGGAAACTCGTCGGCATCCAGGTCCAGCGGGCCATGCAGGTGGCGGTGGCGTCGTCGGGCCTCCGTATTGTCCAGCGCATCCAGCGGTGGGTAGAAGTGATCCACCAGCGCTACCCGATACACGGGTGCGGCTGGCATGGGCGCTGACGCCGCCTGAATGGCCGGGGCCAGACAGAGCACAGCGGTGAGAAAACATAGCCTGAAACCTGTCGTCATCAGGGACTCCTCTTTACGCTATAGATAGCAGTATAGAAGAGCCCCTGAATTCAGCGGGTTATCGATTAACGCAAGCCCAGTACGTTCAGCGGGTGCAGTTTTTCGGGTAGCAGCTGGGTCAGCTGTTCATGTGCTTTGCGTACCGGGGCGATATCTGGCAACGGTGGCAGCTGGTTTTTCAGCCCCATAATCGGGTTAGCGCTGTTAGCATCGCGCTCGGTGAGCGCGGCGGTTATAAAGTGCTTCACCGGTGGCAGGTTATTGGCCAGCCGCAACGTGGATTTGCGTGCCAGCCGGGCCGCCAGCGTCTCATTGGTGAACAGCCCCACCACCAGATTGGTGCCATGGTAGATCACCCGCGTGGCGGCCATATGTTCAGACTCATAGGCTTTAAGCACCTGTTCGCTGGCGATGTCTTCGCCTTCGGCAATGGCATTGGCGATATGCCCGGCCAGGGTCGCCTGGCCCCGCAGTCCCAGATTGAAACCATGGGCCGTTACCGGGTGCATTCCCACCGCCGCATCGCCAATCAGCGCAAAGCGCCGGCCAACAAACTGATTGGCATGCACCGCCACCAGCGGGTAAACATGGCGCTTGCCGGTGAGTTTCATCTCGCCCAGCAGACCGTCCAGTTGCTGCTCGATGGTGTGGTTAAATTCAGCATCGCTCATCTCGGCATAGCGTTGTGCTTCACGGCTGTTAACCGTCACCACCACCGAGGAATTATCCCCATTCATCGGCAAAATAGCGGTGGTCCGGCCATAGTGAAAACACTCAAAAGCAGTCTGCTGATGGGGCTGGGTATGCGCCATCCGGCAGACAATGGCGGAGCGGGAGAAGTCCCGCATCGTCGCCGACAGGCCCATTTTGCGGCGCATTTCAGAGAAACGGGTATCGGCAGCCACGATGAGTTTGCCCCGCAGCTGGGCCCCGGTATTCAGCGTGACCGTACCACCATGCTCATCGGTAGTGACCTGCTCCACCACCGTTTCAGTCAGAATATCGATATGCTTATGGCAGGCCAGCGCTTCATAACAGGCTTTGCGGATCAGATGATTGGGCACCAGGTAGCCCAGTGTATCCAGTGCCTCAGCATCATTATCAAAATCCAGGCTGTAACTCGAGCCACCATCAAACACCCGCGCCGCTTCAATCGGCGAGATGCCACCGTCCGGCAGCTGCTGCCAGCTGCCCATGGCTTTCATATGTTCAACGGAGTGATGGGTTAAGGCGATTTCACGGCCGTCTTCGGGAGGGTCAGCCAGAGTAGCCTGTGATGAGCGCTCGATAATCGCCACGCTCAAGGGCAGGTCTGCCAGTGAGCGAGCGAAGCTCAGGCCTGCCGGGCCTGCGCCAATAATCAGTACATCATAGAGATCCTGCACAACATCCACCTCTGGATAGCGAGAAAACCCGTAGCCTACGCTTTCTGGCAAAGAGAGCCTGGATCTGGATCAACAACCCGTCATGCAGGGAACAACGACGAGATTGTCGGCAACACAGAATGAGAGAGCATCGAAGAGGAATTTACGGTAGCGGGTACACGGCGGGTAAAAGAAAGGCCTCGGCGATCATCCATAACCGCCTCAGCCCAGGTGGACACTGCTCTGTTACACTTGAAAAAATCGTTAACGTTCTGGTCTGTCACTCTGTAAATACGGCACGAACTCAGCATTGCTGAACACCCCTGCCCCCTGTGGAATCTCCCGCTCGCTGTGATAACGGTAAGGCTGCGTCTGATTACAGCCCTGCAACGCCATACAGATCAGCAGCAGGCACCCTCCCCAGCGCCAGGCCATTTAAAACTTCACCCGGCCGCCCATCAGCAGCACATCCAGATCCTGGAAACTGCCGCCACTGCGCTCCAGCTCATAGGTACGCAAGCCTACGTAGCCCTCGGTAGACCAGTCATCGAAGTTCTGCACCAGCTGCAAGCCGTAGCTTTTACCCTCATCCATGCTGACACCAATCTCATCGGTATGGTGATAATCAATCGAGAACGCTGTCAGGCCCATCCGGTTCAGGTTGGCCTGGTAACCCAGTTTGGCGTAATAGAAGTTCGGGTCGGCAGAGGTACCTGCATCATCCTCACCGGCGGCCAGCGTCACATTGAAGCCGCTGTTAAACAGTACCGATACCGAGCCGTTCACCCGGCTGTCATGGCTGGCCAGATCCTGTGGGTCTGAGTAAGCCAGCGCCGCCACAACCTGGGCATAGCTGTATTTGGCGGCATAGGTGATCGCCGCATCCCAGGCATCACCTTCAACCGCACTGACCGACAGGGTGACACCGTTCAGGTTCGGGGTGTCATAGCGCACCCGGTCCCGACGGCCCAGGCCATCGAAGTTAAGGAAGACACTGCCCACATTGGTGGCTGACAGGCTGCCATCGCTGTTACGGAACAGCAGGCCACCGGCCATATCTGCGGTGCTGGAGTAACCCGCCAGCGCGGTGCCCGACAGGTCATATTCGGAGGTGTCTTCACTGGCGGTCCAGCCCTGGCCGACCCAGAGTTTGCCCCAGTTGGCATCGGTGAAGTAAAACTCCACTCGCCGCTCGCTGAACGTACCACTGCCAACCCCGGATTTATCAATCTGATTCACCGCAGCCGTGGAGTTGGAAGCCAGTTCCACCTCAATGGCGGTGCCGACGGTGAGCGTGGGTGAAAGATCCGCTTCACCGATCAGCCGCAGCCGTGATGAGGAGGCATCGTTATCAACATGGAAACTGTCGGTGTTCGTGCCATCATCCGCGACCAGTACCCCCCGGTTAATCTGCCCGGAAACATTCAGCCGTACCTTGTTGTTGCCGGAGGTCACCACCGGGGCGGCCACTGATGTCTGTTGCGCGACAACCTGTGGTGGCTGCTGTTCCAGCTGCTCAATCCGCTGCATCAGTAATTGCACCTGATTCTTTAAGGCCTGCAATTCATGGCCATCAGCCTGCGCCAGTGGTGTGACAAGCATTGAGCTGGCCAGCATCGCCGTTAGCAGACGGTTTTGTGTATTCATACGGTGGAGCCCCCTTTTGAAAGCATCAGTCTTGCCCGAATCAATCTGTTATCTGGCCATTTATCTGCTGACCTTGAATTCAAGTAATAGCAAAAGGTGGAATATTGTCGAACTGGGCATGGAACTTGCGCGATGGGAAACCGATGCGCGATTTTCCGGGATGGGCACAACGGCGTTGCAGCAGTTACTGAAGACAAACAGAAAACACAATAAATTCAGCGCATTAACTCAGAGAAAGGTAATAAGCGGCAATAACGGTAGTCAAAAAATGCGGTGCTGCAGCGAAACCTGCATGAGAATTTTTCAAGCCAATAATTAATAAATATCGGAACCTGGCGCATTGCACACCAGGTTTGCACGGTTAATTCAGTAACATATTTCATCAACAGAGAAGGCTTGATCATTCCTCAACAGCCACCCCATAGCATGCCGGTGCTAGCTCAGCTCCGACAGAGGCCGCCGTTTAAGATCACGCACCCGAAAATGTGAGCTTTCATCCCGCTGCAGTGCAAACAGATCACCAATGGCATCAATCAGATCGCTCAGGCGCGGGTAGCCGTAGTTGCGGGCATCAAAAGAGGCGTGGTTGGAGATATGGGCACCGACTCGGGACAGCTTCGACCAGCCATCATCCTGCTCAGTTTTACGGATGGCATCGCGCAGCAAGGTGAGCAGCTGGGTATCACTGCGCAACAGCTGCTGATCCACCGGCTCGGTTTTCTCAGACTCATCATCCAGAAACAGAAACTTGGAGCAGGCATTGACCAGTGCGGCGGGCGTTTTACGCTCACCATAACCGATTACCGTTTTGCCCTCCGATAACAGCCGTGTCACCAGCGGGGTGAAATCGCTGTCCGAGGTCATAAGGCAGAAGGTATCAACCGACTTGGTATAGAGGATATCCATGGCATCAATGGCGATCGCAATATCGGTAGCGTTCTTGCCCTTGGTCAGGTCGATTTGCAGCATCGGCTGAATGGCATGGGCATGCAGATTAGCTTCCCAGCCTTTAAGGTGCGGGTTGGTCCAGTTGCCATACGCCCGGCGAATCGTCACCTTACCGTGGCTGGCCAGCTCCGACATCACCCGCGCAATCGCACTCGGCGGTGCGTTATCCGCATCGATCAACAACACAATGGTATTCGTTTCCAACATCCAACAACTCCCTGTTATCAGTGACACAGATGGCGAACAGGTCGCCCTGTCCTTAATGGTAGCAGGACTGTCATATAAGCAGCAGTCGTCCAAGGGGGATTGTTATGACTGACGCCTGCGAATAGTCAGATTTTATACCCGGCAGGCAGGAGCAAGCCTGCTCACGACCTGTAGCAGTTCGCTCCGCGAACGTCCGGGCCGCAATACCCACTGGTAAATGCAGGCACGCGCCTGCTTGCGAAGGTCTGATAGCTCGGTGGGTAGAGCTTCCCGGTGAGGACACCGGTCCCACAGGAGTCCTCACCGGAATTACAAAGATCACACAGGAAACCATAAAGAGGACCTTGCGGTGATAACCGCCGCCTCCGCTACAAAATCCGATTCCCCGGCGCAGCCTTACTGATCGTGACAGGGATCGCTTTAGAGGTCGGGGTGAAGCTGTCATCACCCACGCTGTCCAGCGGTACCAGCGGATTGGTCTCGGGGTAATAAGCGGCGATATTGCCACGGGGAATATCGTACGCCACGACTTTAAAGCCGGTCACTTTACGTTCGATATCGTCATGCCAGATAGTGTCCATGTCGATCAGCTGTTCATTCTCCAGCCCCAGCGCGGCCATATCTTTGGCATTCATAAACACCACTTCACGCTGACCAAACACACCGCGATAGCGATCATCCATGCCATAGATGGTGGTGTTGTACTGGTCGTGGGAACGCAGGGTCTGCAGGGTGAATACTTTCTTCCCGGTCCGGCGCTGTGCTTTTACTGCGATCAGTTCATCGGGCAGCTGGGCGCTGCTGAAATTGGCTTTGCCGTTCGGGGTCTGCCAGCGCAGTTCAGCGGCGCTGTTACCCAGGAAGAAGCCACCCGGCTGCCTGATTTTCTGGTTGAAGTTGGTAAAACCCGGAATGGTCTGTTCAATCAGGTCGCGGATTTTATCGTAATCCGCGCCCAGCGCATCCCAGTTGACCGGCTGCTGGCCCAGCAACGCGCTGGCGATACCGGCGATGATGGCAGGTTCCGAGCGCAGATGTTCGGTGGCAGGCTCGGTCAGGCCCGCTGAGGCATGCACCATACTCATGGAGTCTTCCACGGTAATACACTGTTCACCGGCAGGCTGGCGGTCGATTTCGGTGCGGCCCAGGCATGGCAGAATCAGTGAGGCTTCACCGGGCACCGTGTGGCTGCGATTGAGTTTGGTGCTGATATTCACCGTCAGTTTGCACTGGCGCAGCGCTTCAATGACACGGGGCGTATCTGGCGTGGCCGCGGCAAAGTTGCCACCCAGGCCGATAAAGACTTTACTGTCACCGCGCAGCATCGCCTCAATGGCTTCGATGGTGTTATGGCCGTTTTGCCGTGGCATCGCAATACCGAGCTGCTGCTCCAGGCTATCCAGCAGTGCCTTGTTCGGCCGTTCATTAATGCCCATGGTGCGATCACCCTGCACATTACTGTGACCACGCACCGGGCAGGCACCGGCACCGGGCTTACCGATATTGCCACGCAGTAACAGCAGGTTGGTAACCTCACGGATGGTATCCACCGAGTGCTTATGCTGGGTCAGCCCCATTGCCCAGCTGCAGATCACCCGCTCGGCATTGGCGTAGATATCCGCGCCGTGGGCCAGCTCGGCCTTGCTCAGGCCGCTCTGTTGCTCAATCTGCGCCCAGTCAGTGGCATCTACCTGTGCCAGATAATCATCCAGGCCATCGGTATGCTGAGCGATAAAGGCCAGATCAAACACTGGCGGTTTGCCACTGGCCAGCGCATCGCGGTGCATGGCCAGCAGATGCTTCACCATGCCGCGTACCGCCGCCATATCTCCGCCCAGCATCGGGCAGAAGTAATCCGTACTGATCGGCGTCGAACCGTTGGTCAGCATCTCCACCGGGTTCTGCGGGTGGGTGAAACGCTGCAGGCCACGCTCTTTCAGGTTGTTAAAGCTGACCACACGGGCACCGCTTTTAGAAGCATCACGCAGCGCATCCAGCATCCGCGGATGATTAGTGCCGGGGTTCTGGCCAAACACAAAAATCGCATCGGCTTCTTCAAAATCTTCCAGCAGCACGGTGCCCTTACCCACCCCCAGACTGGCATGCATCGCCAGGCCGCTGGCCTCGTGGCACATATTGGAGCAATCCGGGAAGTTATTAGTGCCATAGCTGCGCACCATCAGCTGGTAGAGATACGCCGCTTCATTACTGGCCCGGCCCGAGGTGTAAAATTCGGCCTGATCCGACGTATCCAGCGCCTTCAGATGCTGGGCGATCAGCGCAAAGGCCCCATCCCAGCTGATCGGCTGGTAAGTATCGCTGGCGGCATCGTAACGCATCGGCTCCGCGATACGGCCCTG
>JAIBDV010000330.1 GCA_024686055.1 Neptuniibacter sp. | reverse complement strand
TCAGCACTCCGTTCGCTGATGAAGCTCCACAGCTGACTCAGTTCCTGGATAAAGTATCTATCCCTACCCTGACCGTTTCTCAGCTGCTGGCCTGGGCCGATGAAAACAGCGCCGAGTCCAGCGAAGTGGCTGAACACTTTATCAAGACTCAGCCGCAGATCTGGCAGCAATGGGTACCGGCAGATGTGGCAAAAAAACTGAACGCATCTATGTAAAGTCGTACAGCCCCGCTTGTCTGGCCTGCACATTCAGCAGCCAGCCGGGCGGGCAATGGAGTGTTTATGTTTCCTGAGTTTTTTTCTACCCGCGAGCTACGCAAGACAATCGACGGCAGTGTTGACTGGCTTGTCACCGAGTATGCCGACAGTTTTGAGGCCCTCACCCAGCCCTTCCTTACCCTGCTAATCTGGCTGGAGCAGCTGTTGCGTGGCGCACCCTGGTGGAGCGTCATCCTGGTTATTGCAGGCCTTTCTTTCGCAGCCAGCCGCAACTGGCTGATGTCAGCAGGTATGGCCACACTGTTGTTCTTTATCGGTGCCCTCGGCCTGTGGGACCAGGGTATGCAGACACTCGCCCTGATGCTGGTTGCCACCGGGCTGTCTGTCACTATCGGCATACCTATCGGCATCCTGATGGCCAGCTACGACCGTTTTCGCAAAGTTATGCTCCCTCTGCTCGACGTCATGCAGACGATGCCCAGCTTTGTCTATCTGATCCCGGTCGTCATGCTGTTCGGGCTGGGTAAAGTCCCAGCGATCTTCGCGACAATTATCTATGCCGTACCACCACTGATCCGCCTGACCGACCTCGGTATCCGCCTCGTCGACCCGGACGTACTGGAAGCATCGCGTGCCTTTGGTGCAAACCGCCGCCAGCAGATGCTGGGCGTACAGTTACCACTCGCGTTACCCAATATCATGGCCGGTATCAACCAGACCACCATGATGGCGCTGGCCATGGTTGTTGTTGCTTCCATGATCGGAGCGCGTGGACTGGGCCAGGAAGTACTGATCGGTATCAACCGACTGGAAGTGGGTCGTGGTTTGCTGGCAGGCCTGGCCATTGTCGCCCTGGCTATCCTGTTTGACCGTGTTACCCAGTCACTGGGCCAGCGCCTGAGCGCCGGACAGAAGGATGCATCATGAATATTCAGATCAGAAACATCTACAAAATCTTCGGTAAAAAGCCCGAAGCTCAGCTAGCCAAAGTCAAAGATGGCATGGGCAAGGATGATCTGCTGGATGCTACCGGTCACACACTCGGGCTGGATAACATCAGCCTGGATATTGAAGCTGGGCAAATCTTTGTCATCATGGGCTTGTCCGGTTCCGGAAAATCGACTCTGATCCGCCATTTCAACCGTCTGATCGAACCGACCGACGGCCACATTCTGGTGGATGGTAATGATGTTATGGCGATGAACCCTCAGCAACTGGAGGATTTTCGTCGCCATAAAATCAGCATGGTATTCCAGCGTTTTGGCTTATTTCCACATAAAACCGTACTGGAAAACACCGCTTATGGCCTGCAGATTCAGGGGCTGGGACCAGCTGAACGGGATAAAAAAGCCAATTACTGGCTGGAACAGGTGGGCCTCAAAGGTTTTGAGCAGCAACACCCACACCAGCTCTCTGGCGGCATGCAGCAGCGAGTTGGCCTGGCGCGCGCACTGACCACTGATCCGGAAATCCTGTTAATGGATGAAGCGTTCAGCGCCCTGGACCCCCTGATCCGCCGCGAAATGCAGGATCAACTGCTGGAACTGCAAAAAAGTCTGAATAAAACCATCGTCTTTATCACCCACGACCTCGACGAAGCCCTGCGACTGGGTGACAAAATTGCTATTTTGCGAGATGGCAAACTGGTGCAGACCGGCAGCCCGGAAGAGATCCTGCTCTCTCCAGCTGATGACTATGTACAGGCGTTTATTCAGGACGTAAACCGGGCCCGGGTACTCACAGCGGGTCATGTGCTGCAACCTGCCAAACTGACGGTAACTCTGAAATCACAGCCAGCTCAGGTGCTTGAGCTGATTCGTAGCAACGGTGCCGACTATGCCTGCGTGCTGGATGGCCGTCATCTTAAAGGACTGATCACCCAGCTGGATGCTCAGCGCGCTTGCCAGGAGCAAGCTGATGGCCTTCATGACTACCTCTCAGCAGTACATACCGTCCACTGTGACACTGAACTGGAACAGGTACTGCCTGAGCTGCTAACCCGCCACGGTGGCCCCATTGCCGTCACCGATAACGACGGCCAGTTTGAAGGCTGGGTCTGCCGCGAGAAACTGATTGCCCTGGTCGCCTGACCTCCCCTGCCACCGGGCCTCTCAGGCCCGGCCTCTCTGCCCTTCTTTTGCCTACCTTGCCGACTATCGGAACGAAACTTGCTGGTTCATTCTCAACCACGCTGATTACAGGCCCACTGCCTGAAACGCAGCAGGAAACGGTAACCGGACAACAACTCGCTGCCGTTATTGGCCCAGACTTCAGCTCCTCTGCGCCCCTGCTGGGCAAAGGGCTGGGCACAGTACTGCAGGCCAAGACGGCAAATCGAAACAGAGGTCGAGAAAGTCATGGTTCAGCGAAAGGCTGAAAAACAGCAGGAATACGCTCAGTTGAAACTGCAGCCCAGTCGAGTCAGCAAGCCTTAAGTGTCGGTAAATCCAACCCTTCAACAATATCATGGCGGCCACCCTGCACCAGCAAATACTGCGCGGGATTATCAGAGGGGTTGATCAGGCGATGAACGCGCTGCGCCAGCACTGTATAGCGCTGGCCCGGCTGTAAGCGGATCCGGTGGGCCGGGGCCTGCAGCTGAATCTCAACCGCCCCCATCAGACAGAACAGATGCTCAACAGACTCAGTATGATGATGCCAGGGAGCCTGTTCTCGGCTTTGCAAAACAATGGCACTGACCCTTGCGTCCGCTGTTTGTATCAGATCCTCATGCATCTGGCGCTCCCCGTCCTGTGGCAATCAGCCATGAATTCCGATAGCCGTTTTAATAGCAGGCAAAATTTTAGCAGGGTTCTGCGCCCCAGTCTGGTCAGCAAGCGACACAAGAGGTAGAACTTTAGTGTTAGTCAACATACCCGGATGACCGACAGCAGATCAGCACCCGGCCCAGCAGCCTCTCAATAACTGGGAGGGTCTGCAGGCTGCCCCGGAGCTAACAAAGGTGCAGCATCCAGATCATCAGCGTCCATCAGCTCAGCAACACGCTTCAACGACGACAGCAGCATCATCTGTTCCCAGTCACGCAACCCGCCAAAACGCTCAACGAACTTATCCTGCAGCAACGGTGGGGCAGAGGCGATAATGACCTGCGCCGACTCCGTCGCAAATACCAGCACCTTGCGCCGATCAGTATCTGCACGCTCACGACGCACCAGTCCACGCTGCTCCAGCCGTTTGAGAATATCGGTAATGGTCGCCTGACTCAGACTCAGGGTGCGCGCCAGCTCCCCAGCCGACAAACCCTGATTAGAGATAATCGCCTTCAGCAATAACGCTTGTGGCCCGGTTAAACCATATTCGCTGGCCAGCCGTCTGGAGTGCAGATCAACCGCACGAATAAGACGACGCAAAGACACCAGCACCTCATCACACAGCTCATCAGAAGATCTTTCCATCAACGAAGATTCTCGCTCAGGTACAACACATAATGCCAACAGCCCCGCAGGGCCAACAAACACATAACGTCAATAAAAAAGGGTGGATGATTACTCATCCACCCCTGACTTTACCGAGTCAGCTACAACAATAGCAACTGATCAGGCGGCAACTATACCATTACCATTGCTCTGCTCAATCAAAGCCTGGTGCAGGGCAATGATCGACTGTTCATAATCTTCTTCACTGACCACACACTGCATCTCAACCTGACGGATAGACTGGTGCAGTGCCTGAACATTAATACCCGCCTCCGCCAGTGCCACAGCGGTACGCGCCAAAATCCCCCGCACCTTCATGTGAGAACCGATCGCTGAGACAATGGCCAGATTGTGCAACTGCACGGTGCCTTCCGGGTAACGGTCTTCAATCAGACGGGTTGCGCGGTT
>JAIBDV010000172.1 GCA_024686055.1 Neptuniibacter sp. | reverse complement strand
TGGTCTCTACGCCATCACTGATAGCACCCTGATGGCCGACGATGAAACCCTGCTCAGCTATGTGTAACAGGCGCTTCAGGGAGGTGCAGCCATTGTCCAGTATCGCGACAAATCCACAGATGCCGAGCGTCGTTTGCGTCAGGCCCGCGCGCTGAACCTGCTTTGCCAGCAGTATCAGGTGCCCTTACTGATCAACGACGATATCGAGCTGGCGCTGGCCTGCGGTGCCGCTGGCGTACATCTGGGCCAGAGCGACGGTAGCCATGCCGCCGCCCGCGCACAGTTGGGGGCGGACGCCATTATCGGCATCACCTGCCATGACAGCCTTGAACTGGCCGCTCAGGCACAACACGACGGCGCAGACTACCTCGCCTTCGGTGCCTTCTTTCCCTCACAAACCAAGCCCAGTGCCAGACCCGCCTCCATGGAAATTCTGGCCCAGGCCCGATCACGCTTCGCCCTGCCCATAGTAGCGATTGGCGGCATTAGCGTAGATAATGCGGGCCAGCTTATTGAGGCCGGTGCCGATATGACCGCGGTGGTACATGCATTGTTTGCCGCCGACGCTATCACCGCCCGTGCACAACAGTTTAAAAATCAGTTCTGAGCACCGTTATCGCCGTGCTCAGCCGACCAGCAGATTAAAGAGAGACCCGATATGTCACGTTCCGAAGCGTTGTTCGAACAGGCCCAGACCCATATTCCAGGCGGTGTTAACTCACCGGTCCGCGCATTTAAAGGTGTGGGCGGCACCCCTGTTTTCTTCAAAGCCGGTAAGGGTGCTTATCTGCTGGATGAAGACGACAACAAATACATCGACTACGTCGGCTCCTGGGGCCCGATGATCCTGGGTCACGCCGACGAGCGTGTACTGGGTGCCGTGCGCGATTCACTGAACAACGGCCTGGGCTTCGGCGCACCGACAGCGATCGAAATCGACATGGCGGACAAAGTCTGCGAAATCATGCCCAGCCTGGATATGGTGCGCATGGTCAACTCCGGTACTGAAGCCACCATGAGCGCCATCCGCCTGGCCCGTGGTTACACCGGCCGTGACAAAATCGTCAAATTCGAAGGCTGTTACCACGGCCACTCCGACTCTTTGCTGGTTAAAGCAGGCTCCGGCGCACTGACCCTGGGTGAGCCAAACTCACCGGGCGTACCGGCGGCTCTGGCCGAGCACACCATCACCCTGGACTTCAACGATATCAACTCCGTACGCACGGCGTTCAAAGAAGTGGGCACTGAAGTCGCCTGCATCATCGTTGAGCCGGTTGCGGGCAACATGAACTGCATCCCACCCGTACCGGGCTTCCTGGAAGGCCTGCGTGAAGTCTGTGACGAGTACGGCACGGTACTGATTTTTGACGAAGTAATGACCGGCTTCCGTGTCGCACTGGGGGGCGCACAGGCGGTTTACAACGTTAAACCCGATATGACCACCATGGGCAAGATCATCGGTGGCGGTCTGCCGGTCGGCGCATTTGGCGGCAAAAAAGAGATCATGGAGCATATCGCCCCACTGGGCCCGGTATACCAGGCCGGCACCCTGTCCGGTAACCCGCTGGCCATGGCGGCCGGTCTGGCAATGCTCAACGCCATCACCGAACCGGGCTTCCACGACCAGCTGGCGGCTAAAGTCGAGCTGCTGACCCAGGGCCTGGAGGCAGTCGCTGCCAGCCATGGTGTGCCGTTCACCACCAGCCGTGTCGGCGGTATGTTCGGCCTGTTCTTTACCGAGCAGGAACGGGTGACCAGCTTCGCCGAGTCCATGCAGTGTGATGCCGAAAAATTTGGCCGCTTCTTCCACGGCATGCTGGAACAGGGTATCTACCTGGCACCGTCTGCCTTCGAAGCCGGTTTTATCTCTGCAGCCCACAGTCAGGCAGACATCGAAGCGACCATCGCGGCCGCTGACACTGTCTTCGCCAGCCTGGTCTGAACGGCTGACTGACAGTGGAAACACTCAGTCAGCTACTGCTGATGCTGGGGGCCGGGATGGCCGCCAGCAGCAGTTACCGTAGCGCAGACAGCCACAAAGAAGGCCAGCAGACCCACCTGAAAGTGATCAGTCTGGCCTGCACCTTTATCGCCCTGGCGGCGCTGGCCAGCATCACGCTGACCGGCAGTGACCCGGATAGCCTGACCCTGAACCGGATGCTCTCCAACCTGGCGATTTATGCGGGCCTGCCGCTGATCAGTTCAGCGCTGCTGGCGCTGGCACGAGGCTGGGAGTGGAGTCGTGCGGCCTGGGGACGCTGGCTGCTGGCATTGTTTGCGATGTTCGAGCTGTGTCGCCGTTCCGGCATTGGCGAGGGCTACAGTGAAGGGTTAATGATTGCCATCAGCCTTAGCTGGCTGCTGGCTACATTGACCCTGAGTCAGGGTCTGACCCGCCTGCTGCTGGGCAGCTCAGCCCTTATCGCAGGCGCTGCTCTGTTAGTGTTCAGTCCATTTTCGCGCTTCACCAGCCCGGACCTGGCACTGTACAACCTGAGCCTGGCCGCTGCGCTGGCGCTGCTGGGCAACCAGCTGAAGCAACTGCACAGCGCCAACACCTGACCCTCACCCTGTTGCGCTCCGCTCCGGCGGGGCGCAATGCTGGGCGGCAAAGGTAGTAAACTGCTGCACCGCCTCCTGCTCACAATGGCTACGCCACAGACAACCCACGGTGCGAATCAGGCCAAAATCCACAATCGGTATTTTCACCACCCCCGCTTCATCCACACTTTCGGCCATAATGGCCGCCGCCAGATTATTACGCACCATCGACATCGCCCAGCTGTCTTCATCGGTTCGACAGGTAATCCGTGGCTGCGCCTGCTCGGTCAGAAACACCCGCTTGCCCTGATCCAGCACCTCACAGTTTTTACGCAGTACAAACGGCTCCCCGTGCAGATCAGCCAGCCGAACACTGCTGCGAGTAGCGAGGTGATGCTGGCTGCTGACCATCAGCATAAAACGTTCCTGAAACAATGGCAGCGTAGTCAGCGAGGCTTCATCACCCGACAGCGCTGTCATAATCAGATCAACCTGATCCTGCCCCAGTCGGTGAGCCAGCGCATCTTTACTGCCACTTTGCAGGTGAATAATCACCTCGGGATAGGTGGTGTGAAAGTGGTGGATCAGCTGATTGATCGGTGGAGTATTAAGCGTACTGAGAATTCCCAACCGGATCTGGCGCTGGCTTTGCTGCTCCATCAGATCACGCTTTGCCGCATTACATTCAGCCAGAATCGCAAACGCCCGATCCCGGAACCGCAATCCAGCGGCCGTCAGGCTGACCCGTTTATGACTGCGTACCAGCAATTGCGCACCCAGCTCCTCCTCCAGCGTTTTTACCGCCGACGATAGCGCAGGCTGGGTAACAAACATTTTCTCTGCCGCGCGGGTGAAACTGCCCGTTTCCTGCACCGCCAGAAAATAGCGAATCTGTCGTAACTCCATTCGGCACCCCGTCCGTTATCAATCCCGTCGCCCCACCCGGTCTGACGTACCAGGCCAGCATGGCACAGCCAATGTCTGATGAAAAATCAGTCATTCCAATCCTTTCTATAAATCATATTTATACAAAAGATAATAATTAAAAATTTCACTTATCTTATGGAATACGTCTGAATAGGGGCTATTAACAGGTACAGCAAAGGAGTCTGCCGATGAGCATCGAAGTACTGCAAGATTTTCCAGTTCAGCTGGAGATCCCCATCGCCTGGGGTGAGATGGATGCCTTTGCGCATGTAAATAATCTGGTGTATCTGCGCTGGTTTGAAAGCGCCCGCATGGCCTACATGGAGCGCTGCCAGGCACTAAAACTGATGGAGCGTGATGGACTGGGGCCAATTCTGCGCGACAGCAGTATTCGTTATCGAATCCCACTGACCTGGCCTGGCAATGTGATTTCTGCCACCCGGGTCACTCACATGGAAGAAGACCGCTTCACCATGCAGCACAAGCTGTACAGCCTGGACCATGGCGCGGTTGCTGCTGAAGGGGAAGCGGTCATTGTGTACGTGGATTACAACCAGAACTGCAAAACGGCCATTCCAGCCGTGATCAGAGATTTTATCCTCAGCCAGGAGCCACAGACCCCTGACATTATTCAGCGCCCTGGCTGAGTCCATTTTCGCAGGAGTCCGCACTCGCCCGCTCAGGTCGCAGCTGAGCAAACCCCATAGCCTCTCGGGGACGGCGAAGCAGGGTCGCCAACCCGGTTCCTGTTCAGCCCCGTTGCCACCACAGCAGCGGGGCTGCTTTTTATTTAAAGCAGAACTCAGTACTGACGCGCCTTGTCCAGCGCCTGCCGGGCACCACGGGTATCACCACGGGCTTTACGCACCTGGCTGATCAGCCCCCACAACGAGCGCTGCATACGCGGCTGACCCATGGCGACTTCCAGCCCACGCAGGGCCATCTGCTCTGCCTGGCGATAATCACCTTTACGTCGTTGCAAGTCTGCCAGCTGGTAATACACTTCAGGATCACGTGGGGCGATACGCTGCGCCCGCTCCAGGCTGGCCTGAGCCGAGCCCAGCGAACCGGCGCGGGTCTGCTTGCTGGCATTACTCAGCAAAGCCACCACGGCCGGATTACGCGACGAATGCGCCGATGGCTGACGGCTATCCGGCGCATAGTCTGGCGCAGGTCTGTAATCGGGCTGCGGCGTATAAGGCGCCGGAGCCGTGGAAGATTGCGCGGGCCGGGACGGCAGCGTACTGCCCTGAATCGGTACCGGCGCAACCGGGCGTACCACGACCCCAGGTGCGGGTCGGGCCGATTCAGCTACCGGCGGATGACCATTACGGTCTTCAACCGGTGCCCGGTAACTCTGCCCGGAACAACCGGTTAACAAAACAGCAGCGGCCACCAGGGCCGTAGATAAGCGATAAGTCATAACGTTTACTGAAACCAGCTCTTAAACCAGGAGGCAGGGGTATCCAGCCGGGGCAAACGGGCGCAAGCCACTGCCTTTTCAGGAACAGTGCCACGTGCAAAGGGCAACTGACGCGCACCTTCACAACCCTCTGCCGAACGCAGACCAGACATGGAGTCTATCCAGACATATTGTACATTTTCTGGTCGCGTGGCGTAGAACGGTTGTGGTTTTTCCCGTTTCATCAGCGCAATCCAGGCCTTCAGCGCCCCGCTACTGCCGGTTATCGGCAGCTTGCCATTATCATCCCGACCCAGCCAGACCACCGCCAGCCGGTTACCGGTAAAGCCGGCAAACCAGCTGTCACGCTGACCATTAGAGGTACCGGTTTTACCCGCCGCATTAAGGCTGCCCGGCAACTGCCGGTAGATCGAGCGGGCCGTGCCTTCGCGGGCAACCTCCTGCATCGCATACTGAATCAGATGGATCCGTTCAGAGGCGACCTGCTGCTCAACCTTGAATGAATAACGGGACAGCTCACGGTTATTGGCATCAGTCACCATCCGAATTGCCCGTAACGGGGTACGGAAGCCGTTGGCCGCAATGGTCTGATACACCTGTGCCATATCCACCGGGGCCAGGTTTGCCGCCCCCAGGAACAGTGACGGATATTGCGGCAGCGTCTCTTTAACCCCCAGCCGCTCCAGCATATCAATTACTTTATCAACACCAATATCCAGCCCCAGCCGAGCCGTGGACTGGTTATAAGACAGCGCCAGCGAACGGTGCAGCGGAACCAGACCATGGCTGATGCGATCAAAGTTCTGCGGTTTCCAGACACTGCCGTCCCGCTGTTTCAATACCACAGGTTCATCTTCCAGCAGGGAGGCCAGAGTGTAGCCCTGCTCCATTGCTGCCAGATAAAGCGGTGGCTTTACCAGCGAACCGATCGGGCGGCGCATATCCAGTGCCCGGTTAAAGCCCTGATAACGGCTATTGCGTCCACCAATCAGCGCCAGCACTTCACCCGTTTGCGGATCGGTTACCACCATACTGGCCTGTAATTTTTTACGCTGTTTAGGGTAGCGTTTTTCCAGACTGGCCACCGTACTGGTCGTCGCCAGCTCAGCGTTATGCTGCACAATCGGGTCCAGACTGGTGAACACCCGTAATCCTTCGGAACTGAGCGCTTCCTGCGGGTATTCGTCTCGCAGCTGGCGCTTCACAAAGTCCAGATACGCCGGATAAGCCCCCTTGTGCAGGCTTTTCTGTTTCAGTACACCCAGCGGCTGGCCCTGCGCTTTAATCATCTGATCGTGGCTGATAACACCCTGATCCGCCAGAATACGGATCACCAGATTTCGACGGGTTTTCGACCGTTCTGGATTACGCCGAGGATCATAGTACGACGGCCCTTTGACCAGCCCGGCCAATAACGCCACCTGATGCAATTGCAATTCTGGTAGCGGCTGGCCGAAGTAATACTGCGATGCCAGTCCAAAGCCATGGATCGCCCGACTGCCAGATTGCCCCAGATACACCTCGTTCAGGTAGGCCTCCAGGATCTCATCCTTGCTGTAATGCAGATCCAGCAGCATGGCCATCGGCAGTTCCAGCAGCTTACGGGTCAGCGAACGCTCCGAGGTCAGGTAGAAGTTTTTGATCAGCTGCTGGGTCAG
>JAIBDV010000271.1 GCA_024686055.1 Neptuniibacter sp. | reverse complement strand
GCCCAGCACGCACTTGGCCAGCAGCTGGACAGCCTGACTCAGCTCCTCAGCCAGATGGAACAGAATCTGGCCCAGGCCAGCAGCAAACAACTGCAGCAGTGGCAGAAAAAAGGTGACCGCTTACGCAGCAGCATCAACTGGCCTAACAGCCTGCCGCAACCTGCCGTGCTGCAACAGCTGTCAGGACTGCAGTCGCAACTGGAAACACGCCAGAGCGAACTGCGTGAACAGAAAAATGCCCAAAGTGAGGCACTCAATCAGACCCTCAATGAACTGAGCAGCCTGATTGAAGCAGGTGAAGCCCGTCGGGCCGACAAACTGCATAACCAGATTCAGAAACAGCTGGCAGACTACAACCCCGCTCAGCAGCAGCGCTATAAAACGCTGTACGCCCAGCTGCAGGACCTGCGTGACTGGCAGGGCTACGCACTGACGCCTAAACGTGAGGCGCTGTGCAGCCAGATGGAAGCGTTGATCGATGCAAGCCTGGACACTGACGACCTGGCAAACGAAATTCGCCAGCTGCAGCAACAATGGCGTGAACTCGATCATAGCGGCAACGTTCACTCACGCACCTTGTGGCTGCGCTTCAAAAAAGCCTCAGACCAGGCCTACCAGCCCTGTGATGCGCATTACGCCCAGCAGCGTCAGCAGCGCCAGCAAAACCTGCAGCAACGCGAGCAGATGTGTGACCAGCTCGATGCCTACCTGGATCAGGTTGACTGGCAAGACGCTGACTGGCGCGCCGTGGAAGAACTCAGCCGCACCGCTAAAAACGAATGGCGGCATTACAGCCCGGTAGATCGTGCGCCGGGTAAAGTGCAGCAGAGCCGCTTCAACAAGCAGATCAATACACTGGAAAGCCGCCTTAAAGGCCAGCGCAAAGCCGTCCAGCAGGTCAAGGAAGCACTGCTACTTGAAGCTGCTACGTTAATTGAGCTGGATGATCTGCAACAGGCCACTGAACAGGCCAAACAGCTGCAACAGCGCTGGAAAGATGCCGGTACCACCTTCCGCACTCAGGAGCGCAAGTTATGGACCGAGTTCCGTAACCACTGCAATACCCTGTTTGAGAAACTCAAGGAAAACCAGCAGCAGGCACGCAGCCAGCAACACCAGGATCAGAGCCAGCTGGCTCAGCTGTGCGAGACACTCAGCTCGCTGCACCAGCAAGCGGCCCGTGGCACAGACATCAGTAATGAACTGGCAGTGCTGGACAGTCAATATCAGGCCCTGGTCAGCCAGGAAAGCAGCCTGAACAGTGGCCAGCAAAAGCAGTATCAGCAGCTCAGCGCACTGATACATGCCCAGCTGGGACAGCGTCGACAACTGTTCGGTAACAGCTGGCAGAGCCTGAAGTTGCGCGACGGCCTGTGCCAGCAGCAGGAGAGCGCTCTGCTCGACGGCAGCAGCATTGACAGCGCAGCGTTAAACCAGGCCTGGCAGGCCGCCCCGGCTCTGCAGGGTGAGTGGGCCGATGCCATTGAGCGGCGCTTTGCCATCACTGAGCAGCTGGCCCGCCAGCCCGATGAGATGTCCGCTACTGTGGCGAACCAGGGTGAATACCTGCGCCAGCTGTGTATCCGGCTGGAGATCGTTCTGAGCGAGCCATCCCCGGTGGAAGATGAAGCCCTGCGGCTGGAATATCAGCTGCAGCGGTTGCAGCAGGCCCTCAAACGTCAGCAGGATGGCTACGATATGGCCGATATCCAGCACCTGGTATTCGAGCGCCTGTGCCTGCCGTTCTATCACTGCCATAGCGAGCTCAATGCCCGCTTCGAGCAGCTGCTGACCCGGCATAACCTCAACTGAGTCTGCCAGCCCGCTGGCACGACAAAAAAGCCCCGCTACGCATGCGCGTAGCGGGGCTTTTTACTGCTCCATCCTCTACAACGTAATGACTCGCAGCGCCATCGCAATCAGAATCACGCCGCTGGCCCGGTCCAGCCAGTGGGCCTTGCGTTGCAAACGCTCCAATATCGCCGAGCGCGACAACACCAGCGCCACAATCACATACCAGAGGCCATCCACCCCGGCAGCCGTCGCCACCATCAGCAACTGATCCGCCAGCGTGCTGGCATAACCGACAAACTGTGAAAACAGCGCGATAAAAAATAGCGCCAGCTTGGGGTTAAGCAACGAGATCATCAACCCATCCAGCCCTGCCCGCCAGACCGGTACCACAGCCTGCGTTTCCACCGCCAGAGCACCACCCCCGGCGCCAGCGCGCAGCGCTTTCACACCCAGCCAGGCCAGGTACGCCGCGCCTCCCCAGGTCAGCCACTGAAACAGTAATGGCGACCGGGTCAACAACAGTGCCAGCCCCCAGATCGTCATCAATGCCCAGCCGCCGACGCCCAGTGCATGCAGCAGCGCCGCTGCCAGCCCATGCTGCCGCGAGCCATTAACCGTATAGCGGATCACCACTGCCAGACTGGGGCCCGGTGTCATCGCCCCCAGCACACAGATCGCCAGAATCGAAAACCAGATGGATAATGTCATGTTCCTGCTCCTTGAATACCGGCGACCAGTGTAGGCATCACACAGTCATGCGAAAAATGACTTTTAGAGATTATAAGTATGATTTCAGATCATACTGTCCGGGGAATAGATCGATGCTCGCAGCACCTCGGTGAACAGTTCACGCAACCAGCGGTGAGCCGGGTCATGGTGATGCACACCATGCCACAACAGACGGTACTGGTGGTCGGGTAATGGCAACGGCAGTGGCCGGGCGGTTAATGGATACAACCGGGCGGCATGGTGGGCAATATGCGCAGGCACCACCAGCAACATCTGGCTACCCACCAGCGCGCTGAACCCGGCACTGAAAAACGGTACCGACAGCAACACCCGCCGGCTCAGCCCCAGCGCGCGTAATTCCCGCTCGACAAAGCTGTCCTTATCGCCACCACTGCTGATCTGCACAAACGGACAGGCCAGCAACGCTGAAAGCTCGGGCTGGGCACTGACCGCCAGCGGATGGTCTTTTGCCATCAGGCACACCGGCTGGTCCTGCCCCAGGGGCGTCGAATGCAGCCCCTCCGGCAGCGCTGCCCCCATAGTCGAGGCCAGGTCTAAAGGCAGCGTACCCAGTTGATGTAACCACTCGGGTTGCCACATCCGGTATTCCAGATCGACTCCCGGGGCCTGCTGCTGCAACCGCGCCAACAGCTCGGGCAGAATAAACTGTGCGACATAATCAGTGCTGGCAAAACAGAACCGCCGCTGACAGGCGGCCGGATCAAACGATGCCACCTGCTGCAGCTGATCAATCCGCGCCAGAATATCTTCCACCTGAGGCCACAGCTGCTGCGCCCGCGCCGTCAGCAGGTAATCAGTGCCATCGCGCACCAGCAACGGGTCATCAAAGTGCTGGCGCAAGGCCCCCAGCTGGCGGCTCATCGCCGACTGCGTCAGACACAGCTGGTCAGCACTGCGGGTCACATGGCGTTGCTGTAACAGCACCGCCAGTGCCCGCAACAGATTAAGATTCAAATAGTCCATCGCACTATTGCGCCTGCCCAGCCCCTGACAGTCAAGCCGGATTACATCCCAGACAATGAACCCCTCCTGGCCACGTCTGAGGCGAAAGAACACTTGCATAACAAATACGAATTATTATCATTGCGAATACCGATAACTTTTATCACCTTCGGGATGGTTACTTTGCTTTCAGATCACAAGATTGGCCCGGCGGGCCTGATCGCCGCCCTTTTACTGGCCGTGCCACTCTACCTGCTACACCACACGCTGCAGCAGGATGAACAACACCAGAATCAGGCCCGACTGGAGCAACGTGCCACCCTCAGCTTCAACAGTGCTCAGCGCAGCCTCAGCGCTTTGCAGGAACAGCTGCTGGCCCTGCGCAGCCTGGTTCAGCTCAGCCCCGAGCTGAGCCGCCAGCAGTTTGACCAGTTCAACAGCCAGACCCGCATCAGCGCCTATGGCATCGCCGCCTTTGAATGGATTCCACGGGTGGAGCGCAGCGAGGCCGATCACTGGGTGCGCCAGGCCCGCGCTGACGGCGTGTTCGACTTCCGCCTCAGCAATACCGACAGCCCGCAAGCCGCGCTCTACCCGATCTATTACACCTCAGCCGCCCAGATGAACGGACTCTCCCTGGGCACCAACCTGGCCGCCAAACCCAGCCTCTGGCAGGCGATGCAACAGGCCCGCACAGCCAACAGCCTGCACATCGGCATCAGCGAAAACACCGAACAGGATCAGACCGAAGGGGCCGAGTTCCGGCTGATCCTGCCCGTGTTCAGTACCGATCAGCAACTGCGCGGCTTTGTCAGCGCCATGATCCGTTTCGAAGAGGCAATCAACATCCTGCTCGGCCCTATCCTCAGCAGCCGTAACGGCCTGGCACTGGAGATCAGTGATCTGAGCACCCGCCCGGCGCAGCCCCTGTTCAGCTCTGTTCCAGCCAATCGCCAGCTCAGCCTGAGTGCCTATTTCAGCCAGCAGCTGGGCGATCGCCAGCTTGCCTACCAGTTCAGCGATATCAGCCCGGCCCCGCCCTGGTGGCAGCTACCGCGCTCCACCCTGATCGTCTGCGCCATCGCTCTGGTCGCCCTGACCCTGCTCCTGCTGCTACAGCGCAACCTGGCCCGCCGGGCACGGGCTGAAGCGCTGGCCCAGCAACAGACCCGCTCCCTGAAAGCGGTACAGAGCGATTACCATAACCTGCTGGAAAAGGTGATCGAAGGCGTTTACAGCGCAACCATAGAGGGCCGTTTTATCAATGTTAATCCGGCTCTGGCACGGGCCTTCGGCTATCAGAACCCCACCGAAATGGTGCAGCGGGTAGAGCAGATCGGCCACCAGCTGCACCAGAATATCGAGCGCTATCGCCTGTTTCT
>JAIBDV010000353.1 GCA_024686055.1 Neptuniibacter sp. | reverse complement strand
TCCAGGGAGCGGGGTGGCCTTCGCTCCGCCAGCCCCACCGCGGTGATCACCAGTGCAGTACCTGCCAGTGTCAGCAGGCCAGGTTGCTGGTCCCGGAATAGCCAGTCCTGTCAGAAACTCAGTGCTTGCCCCTCGGGCTGTAAAATCAGCGCGGCTATCAGGCTCATCAATAACGCTGAGGCCAGTGCCAGTAGTATGCCTTTACCTATATTATGCGAGTGGCCATTCAATATCGAAATGTCCTTATGCATCACTTGTATTACAATGGCCAGGGCGCTTAATACAGCCCTTGCAGCCGCCCGGGTCAGCTGGAATTGCCTGATTATCCCCTGTGTCCGCGCGGCGATTATAGCTAATATCTGGAAGGAACTATGCACGCAGCTTTACAATCGATTATTCAATTCAGTCAGGCTAACTGGCTGAACCTGCTGGCGTTTGGCTGGTTCCTGGTCTGTTTCAAGGGCTATATGCTGTATGCAAAGCGGATGAGTTACAGCACCGCCTGTCTGGCCAGTGTATTGCACCTGTATCGAACCGAATGGATGAAGCGGATGCTGGCCCGTGAGATGCGTATCGCTGATGCTACGGTGGTGGCGAATCTCGAGCGCGGTGTCTCGTTCTTTGCCTCTACCACCATGCTGATTCTGGCGGGCCTGATGACGGTGATGGGCTCAACCGAACAGGCAATTATGGTGATTGAAGATATTCCTTTCGCGCTGTCGGCCACCCAGGAAGAGTGGGAGCTGAAGCTGCTGCTGTTGATCTACCTGTTTGTTTACGCGTTTTTCAAATTCACCTGGAGTTTGCGCCAGTATGGCTTTGTCTCGGTGATGATCGGGTGAGCTCCGACCCCTGCTGAAGGGTTGAATGAGACGGAACTGCAGGCCCATGCCACGCGGCTCGCTAAAATGACCTCCATGGCGGCTAATAACTTCAATATTGGCCTGCGTACCTACTATTTTGCCCTCGCGATTCTGGGCTGGTTTATCAACCCCTGGCTCTTTATGGCGTTATCCGCTGTGGTAACCCTGGTGCTGTATCGGCGTGAATTCAGCTCCTCGACCTTAAAAACGTTGATGATGAGTGATGGCCATGATGCTGACTGATATGCAGTTGCGGGGGCGTTGCCAGCGTTTTCTGGAAGCCCAGCCCCATATGCGCAAGCTGGGGCTCAAGGTCGTCAGTGCCTGCCCTGGCGTGGTGGTGATTGAGCTGCCGGTGCAGGCGGAGCTGTTCAGTTGTGATGTGAACACCTATCTGCACGGCGGTGTCCTGACCACCATGGTAGACCATGCCAGCAGCGCGGCCACTCTGTGTGCTGTGGAGGATTACGAACTATGCCCGACGCTGGATTTACGCATTGATCATATGTCGCGCCCGGCCCAGGATAAGCCGCTGTTTGTGGAGGCCGAGTGCTACCGGGTGACCCGCAAAGTGCTGTTTACCCGTGCGACGGTCTATCAGCTGACCACGGAGCAGCCCATTGCCTATGCCATCTCGACCTTTATGCGGCCCGACCCCGGTGCCACTGACCCGGCCTTTAAGGCGATGATTGAGGGGGATGACTGATGAGCCCTGTATTAAACCAGCTGGTGAGCCAGGCTCACGCGGACGGCGAGTACCAGCCGCTGATTGA
The DNA here is from genome assembly GCA_024686055.1 of Neptuniibacter sp. Classification (GTDB taxonomy): domain Bacteria; phylum Pseudomonadota; class Gammaproteobacteria; order Pseudomonadales; family Balneatricaceae; genus Marinobacterium_C. The sequence continues at coordinate 2,092 of JAIBDV010000353.1, read as the reverse complement.
TCTGATTCCCTACGCCAGTATTATCGGAGTGGAGTGTCAGCGCTATGGCGAGGAGATTGTGTTCCGCCTGCCCGCGAACCCGGATAATATCGGCAACCCGGTTCTGCCCGCGTTGCATGGCGGGGTCATTGCCTCGTTTATGGAGCTGACGGCGGTGTTCCAGCTGATGCTGCAACTGAATACGCCGGTGCTGCCGAAAATCGTCGATTTCTCGGTGGACTATATGCGTGCCGGGCTGGATAAAGACACCTTTGCCATCTGTGAAGTACAGCGCCAGGGGCGACGGGTCTCTAACTGTTCAGTGATCGCCTGGCAGGAGCGTAAGCGCCAGCCGATCGCCAGCGCCCGGGCGCATTTCCTGATGGACTGAGCGCCGTTGGCAATGAATTGTCGGCCTCGGGAAAAATTTTTTCAAAATCAGCCCCTTGAAAAGTTTTCAGTGGCCCCCATCTCTGTTGCAACTGAACCTGAAGGTGTGTTGTTGCCAGTATGGCGGGCGCACCTTATCACTGTTAAGAAAACCAGGGGCCATCACCGATGACGACTGAAACCCGTAAAGAAACGCACGGTTTCCAGACTGAAGTAAAACAGCTGCTACAGCTGATGATCCACTCACTGTACTCCAACAAGGAAATCTTCCTGCGTGAGCTGATCTCCAACGCATCGGATGCCGCTGAAAAGCTGCGTTTCGAAGCGCTGTCTGATGGCAGCCTGTACGAGAACGATGGCGAATTACGTATCCGTGTCAGCTTCGATAAAGACGCGAAAACCCTGACCATTGACGACAACGGCATCGGCATGACCCGTGACGAAGTGGTTGAAAATCTGGGCACTATCGCCAAGTCCGGTACGGCCAGCTTCCTGACCAACCTGACCGGTGATCAGACCAAAGACAGCCAGCTGATTGGTCAGTTTGGTGTTGGTTTCTACGCCTCTTTTATCGTTGCTGACAAAGTGGATGTATTCACCCGCCGTGCCGGTGCTGATGCAGCTGAAGGTGTGCACTGGGCATCTGCCGGTGAAGGTGAGTTTGATATCGCCACCATCGACAAGCCAGAGCGCGGTACGCGCATTGTGCTGCACCTTAAAGACGAAGAAGAAGGCTTTGCCGACGGTTGGAAGCTGCGCCAGCTGGTGCGTCAGTTCTCCGACCATATCTCCCTGCCGGTGATCATGGAAAAAGAGATCATGCCGACCGAGGAAGAAGGCGAAGACGCTGAAGTTAAGGTCGAAGACGAAACCGTCAACAGCGCAACGGCACTGTGGACGCGCAACAAAGGCGACATCAACGACGAAGAGTACCAGGAGTTCTACAAGCACATCTCCCATGACTTCGCCGATTCCCTGACCTGGGCGCATAACCGCGTTGAAGGCAACATGGAATACACCAGCCTGTTGTACCTGCCAGAACGCGCACCGTATGACATGTGGAACCGTGATGCACCCAAGGGTCTGAAACTGTACATCCAGCGTGTCTTCATCATGGATGAAGCCGAGCAGTTCCTGCCGCTGTACCTGCGTTTCATTAAGGGTGTGATTGACTCCAACAACCTGTCCCTGAACGTATCCCGTGAGATTCTGCAGAAAGACGCTAACGTCGATAAACTGCGCACCGCGCTGACCAAGCGTGTACTGGATATGCTGGGCAAGCTGGCGAAGAAAGACGCGGAAAAATACGCCACGTTCTGGAAAGAATTCGGCGGTGCGCTGAAAGAAGGCCCGGCTGAAGACTCTGCGAACAAAGATAAGATTCTCAAGCTGATGCGTTTCGCTTCGACTCATAACAGTTCTGCTGAGCAGACTGTGTCGCTGGATGATTACATCAGCCGGATGAAAGAAGGTCAGGACAAGATCTACTACGTGACTGCCGACTCTTACAACACCGCCAAGAGCAGCCCGCACCTGGAGATCTTCCGCAAGAAAGGCATCGAAGTGCTGCTGATGTCCGATCGCATCGATGAGTGGATGATGAGCCAGGTGTTCGATTGCGATGGCAAGTCGTTCCAGGACGTTGTCAAAGGCGAGCTGGATCTGGGCGAAGCTGAGTCTTGGACGTTGTCAAAGGCGAGCTGGATCTGGGCGAAGCTGAGTC
>JAIBDV010000273.1 GCA_024686055.1 Neptuniibacter sp. | reverse complement strand
GGCCTTATCTGTCGCCCGGTTACCCGGCGGCGCAGTGGCTCAGTCGTATTTTGAAGGGCGTTAGTATCCACAAATCAGCCGGTTAGCTGCAAGCACTTTGTACTTATTCGCTGATACAACACAATTGAGTACAAGCAAGATTACTGCCACCAAAAAATGGAACACCTAAAGACCGGTGCTAGACTGAACACCATGCCCATTTGACTGCTGATCCAAGATGCCTGGCAGTCTGAGTTCACTACCTGTCCGTAAATGGATGTACGCCATGCCACTTCCGAATACGCAACTCGTACAACAACTGGCCCAGCTGGCATTGGCTTTAACAGCCGAAAAGGACCATGCCCGCCTGCTGGAAAAGATGATCGATGGTTGCATGGCAATCACCAACTGTGATGCAGCTACCCTCTATACCCTCGACGAACAGGACCCCTGGCTGCTCAATTTTACCGTAGTCCGCAACCTCACCCAGGAAATGGACTCGATCAAATTACCTGGCGTCCAGTATCAAAACCCCAATGGGGATAACCCAAAGCTGGTGGTGGCACAAACATTCGTGCAGCAAAGTACGATTAATGTACCCGATGCCTATCACTGCCAGCAGTATGATTTCTCAGGCACCATCCTGTTTGATCGGCAATTTAGCTACCACTCAAAATCATTCCTTTGTGTGCCACTCAAAGACCATGAAGGTGAGATGATTGGTGTACTGCAACTGATCAATGCCCAAAATGATGACGGGAAGGTTATTCCCTTTTCCACCCACCACCAGCTACTGGTCGAGTCCATATCGTCCATGGCAGCCACAGCCCTGACTAAGCGTAAGTTGCTGGATGCGCAACGGGATTTGCTGGAGGCCTGTATTAAAATACTGGCCAGAGCAATCGACCGTAAATCGCCGTTCACCGGTAAGCACTGCGAGAATGTCCCCACCATTGCAACCATCCTGGCTCAGGCCGTGTGCGCTTCTAGCCAGGGGCCTTTTCGGGACATTCAATTCTCAGACGAAGAGATCTACGAGCTAAAAATTGCTGCCTGGCTGCACGATTGCGGAAAGATCATCACACCAGAACATATCATTGATAAAAGCACCAAGCTGGAAACCATCAATGACCGAATTGCATTGGTCAAAAGCCGGTTTACGCAGTATAAGCAGCACCTGCTCATCCTCAATCTACAAAAAGACCTGCAACAACCTCAGCTCACGTCACGCTATAAGCAACTGGATGATGATCTAGTGTTCCTGGAGTTGATAAACCGGGGCGGGGAGTTCCTCAGCGAGGAAGCTATCGAACGAATTGAAGCGATTGCAAGTACCGAATGGACTGACCACTTCGGTACAAGCCACCGACTGCTTACCCCGGATGAAGCAGGAAATCTGAAAATCCGACGTGGCACACTCAATGATCAGGAACGAAAAACCATTCAGGACCACATTGTGGTGACCCAGGAGATGCTGGCAGCACTACCCTACCCCAAGACATTGAAAAATGTGCCTGAGATTGCAGGTAACCACCATGAGTGTATTAATGGAAAGGGGTATCCAAAAGGGCTAACGGGCGCACAGATGTCATTGCGTGCCCGGATTATGTGTATTGCCGATATTTTTGAAGCATTGACCGCACCTGACCGCCCTTACAAAAAAGGCATGATGCTATCTCAAGCATTAACTATTATTGGCCGCATGGTGGAAGCCGGTCAGCTGGATCAGCCTCTGTTTGCACTCTTTGTGGAGAGCCGGGCCTATATCCAGTATGCCCATACACACATGGCTGACTCACAGGTTGATGAGCCCGACCTGGACACGTTGCCGGGCTTACAGCCCATGGCGGATATTCACTTAGCTGCAACAGGGGAATAAGCAGGTGATCAACGACAGCTGTTATTTACTGGTATGAACAAAAACACCATCCCAGTTCACCGGGGGTGGTGTCTGGCTATAAAACCTTAAACGCTCCTGGTACAGTTCAATAAGACAAGGGTTAAAGCCGTCCCGAGACAAACTGACCAGCCGACGACTAAGTTCCCCCCAGTTCTGCTGCTGAAAAGCACGCATCGCGCCATTAAAACGCTCTGCCAGTGCTACCGTACGTGCATCAAGTTCAGCTTTTCTACCTAGCGGCTGATAGAGCGTTACTGGCTCCGCCCGGCCTTTTACCTGAACCCGGTCCAGCACCATAAAGCTGTAGCACTCAACCTGCTCAGCCGTATCACTGCTGACAATAAGGGGCACGCCATAATATTTAGTAAGCCCCTCCAGCCGGGACCCCAGGTTGACTGCATCGCCCATCACGGTATAGGCCATGCGGTAACGTGAGCCCATATTGCCCACATTCATAAGCCCTGTGTTTAACCCCATCCCCGCAGCAACAGCGGGCAAACCCGCGGCGGCCAGATCACGGTTGATCTTCGGCATTTCCTTTTCCATCGCTAACGCCGCATCCAGCGCCCGCAAGGCATGGTCAGGATCATGCAGCGGTGCCCCCCAGAATGCCATCACCGCATCACCGATATACTTATCGACGGTGCCATGGTGGGCGTAGATAATATCGGTGATATGGGTCAGATAGATATTCATCAACCGGGTTAGCTGTGTCGGTGTCAGTTTCTCTGATAATCCAGTAAAACCACGCACATCAGAGAAAAACACCGTCATCACCCGGCTTTCGCCATTCAGTTCAACCTCGGCCCCCTCAGCATTTAGCCGCTCGACAACCTCCTGAGGGATATATTGCCCAAACTGTGAAGCTAAACGGTGGCGGTTTCGAGTCTCAAAAAAATAGCCTGATGTCTGCTCCAGCAGATAGAGGATAATCATCAGCTGCAGGGTAAAACCCAACGGCATAACCCAGCCCAGATGCTGCCAGGCGTACAGGTTCAATCCTGTCAGCAGCCCAGTCCAACCCAATGCCAGCACACTGGCCCACAATGCCGACAGACGAGGCATCATCAGCGATAACAGGGCCCCGGTAAGTATCAGCTGTAGCAACTCTAGCGCATCAGTGTAATCGGGCTGTATTAGAAAGCGCTCATCCAGCATGGCCGATATCAGGTTGGCATGCACCTCGACACCCGGGTAGCGATTCTGTAACGGGGTGGCCCGTAAATCCAGTAATCCCGCCGCGCTGGTGCCGACCAATACCAGCGTACCTTCAAGCTGCCGTTTATCAGCCTTACCACTCAGTACATCCGTCGCAGAGATGTAGGGAAAGCTGCCCATCGGCCCGCGATAGGGCACAAACAGGCTGCCTTGCTTATTCAATGGAATACGTACTGCACCGACTTCCACTGCCGTTAGCGCCGACAACTGGCCAGTCGCGTCATGCTCAAAAACAGGCTGAACGATGAGCTCACCCATCAGCGCCATAAAGACACTCAGGGACAAAGAGGGGTAATAGCCCTGTTCATAACGCTGTAATAAAGGAACCCGGCGATAGATACCGTCTATATCAACCTGGGGGTTATCAAAAAAACCTGCCCAGGGCGTCGCCGCCTGGAGCTGAGCAAGGTTGCCAACATAGCCACTCGCACCAGGTACAGAGGTTAGCGTGGCTTCACCGGTGTCGAGCATCACCGGCGCTGGCAACGCCCCAATTTTTAACTGTTTACTGGACTGATCAAACAGATATCCCAGCACTACGGGCTGACCCTCAATGGCCTCCGCCAGTTCACGGTCCGGGGTTAAGCCATTCAATAAAACGCTCAGACGTTGCCGGTTAATACTGGCCTCAGGCATCTGATCAAACTGTTGCAACACCTGCTCGGCCGTAAACTGCCGATCAGGTTCGGAGAAGGTAATATCAAAGCCAATCAGAGCAACCTCATAATAGTCAGCCAGTTGCCGAACAAGCTGAGCAACTCGCTCCCTCCCCCAGGGCCAGTGCCCCTCTGCTGCCAGGCTTTTTTCATCGATATCAATAATAACGATGCGCGGGTCAACCTCGTGCAGCTGGGAGTACTGTAATCGCAGATCATAAAGGTCCAGTTCAAAACGCTGACTTAACTCCGGTCTTAAGCCCTGCCAGACCAACACAACGGCCACAGTGGTAATCAGTAAGCCGAAAAAGCTACGTATCCCCCGTTGTTTCATGCCCCGATCCTCCCTGGTCCGTTGTCACCGCCATATGGCACTAACCTCAACCGCTAACGGGTGTAGGCACCCGCTCCCGAAACCCCAATCTGCCCGTCGGCAGACTTAACGCCGAAGCTGCTGATAATACCGTCGGCATTTTTACCCACGAAATCAGCAGACATCCCACCTGAAACAGGGACGGACACACCATTTTTTATCACCGTACCGGTCAGGTCGATCGTTCCTGCACCATAGAGAACATCATCAAAGTGGGCTTTTTTCGGCATTCCAGCTTCAAGTTGGTAAAGCGTACCGGCCTGATTAAATTCACCATTCATGGATACACCAGTGAAACTCTGCTGATCAAAGTCGACCTGTATCCTGGACTGGAAAACAGCGGCCTCAATGGACCTTGTGCCACCGTCCTGTAACAGTGGCTGTTGGCCCAACGTACGCGAAAAAACCACCTCGCCTGTTCGTGCCTGAATATCCTTATACGGGGTAAGATCATGGGAGTAGATATAATCGCCCCTAAACAGGCCGTCCTCACTACCGCCATCACTAAGAGATGGCTGATTCCATCGTCCCCAGAAGACTTCTCCCGTGCCAGTAAAAGCAGAACCACTCAATGTTTCATCGGGAGGCAACAGACCTTCAAGAGCAGGATTAATATAGCTCTGCCCATATCCGTAGTGTATTACCGGGAGGAGTGTATCTTTTTTGATTACCACAGCAGGATCACGCAACCTCTGCGATTTACTATTTCCGTTATTTCCGTTATTTCCGTT
>JAIBDV010000177.1 GCA_024686055.1 Neptuniibacter sp. | reverse complement strand
TAAACCCGCGATGGAAATTGACAGCGAGCAGCTGCACGCTCACTGCCAGCAACACCTGGCAGCGTTTAAAATACCTAAATCATTTATCTTTACTGAGGCGTTGCCAAAGAATACGGCGGGTAAGCTGTTGAAGCGTAATCTGCGGGAACAGTTTGGTGACGCGATGTTGAGTGAAATGGACGTGTAGCGAGGTGTAAACCACAAACCTCTGACTCGATTAATACACGTCAGAGGTTCGTGAAGTGGGGTCCTGTTTAATCTTGCGTTAAACGTACACTTTGCTCACAAACGGTGAGGTCATGGCCATCAGCAGGGCGGCGTAGTCGAGCTGAAAGCGGACTTCGTCGCCGACGTTTAGCGGCTGGTGCTGGCTGTTAAGGATTAGATGATCACTGCTGGCACCCAGTATTTCCAGCCCATCAGCATCCGGTGTGAGGCCGTCCGGTGGGATGTCCTGGCGACCCAGGTCCAGGATGCTGCGCTGAATATCTCCGCGTGATTCAAATACCGGAATTTTACCGAAAGCGTCCAGACCAATATCACCTTTGGGAACGGAGGGTTTGGTTTTGGACTCGATGACTTCAGCCACCAGGGTAAAGGCATCCTGTCGCAGACCGTCCAGTGGTGTGCGGTGCAGCGTTTCACAGCCCAGGTAAATTGCTTCACCTAAGCGCAGGTTGTTAACCCGGTTGAGCTGGCACTGGCGGGCTGGGTCAATATCCGAACGGGCTTCGGCGGTCAGCCAGTCGAAGTTGGCGGAGTTGCCGCCAGAGATGATCTGCAGTTGACAGCCAAGGCTGGCTTCCACTTCCCGCGCCAGCCAGGACAGCTCATCCATATTGTTTAGTGCCGGGCGTACGCCGCCAAAACAGGCCAGATTAGTGCCGATGCCGATCAGCTCCAGGTTCGCCAGGTTGCGACAGATAGCTGCGACTTCGCACAGGTCCGTGGCCATAATCCCTTCCCGCAGATCACCCAGTTCCGCCATCAGGATGACTTTATGCTGACGGCCCTGAGCAACGGCGGCGCGTGATAGCTGCATCAGGATTTCAGGTTCAGTATTGAGGCTGATATCGGCATAGCGAACGGTATCGTCTACCTGGCTGGGAGCAGGGGAACGCAACAATACGCAGGGGGCGTTGATGCCCTGATCACGTAATCGCCGGATATTGTCGATACGGGAGTCGCCCAGTGCGGTGGCTCCGGCATCCAGTAACCGCTGGGCGATCACAGGATCCCCCAGGGTTACTTTCGTGACAGCGGTCAGAGCGATGCCCAGGGGTGCCAGCCGGGTGACCAGCTGGCGGGTGTTATGGCTCAGGGCGTCGAGGTTTATTTCCAGTCGTGGTGTCATTAGTTTTGCAGGCGCTTACGTTTCTGGCGCAGGGCCGGGAAGGTTTCGAGCAGCTGAGTAATGATACTGTCAGCACCCTGAGCAACGACATCGGCCACCGGCAGGCCAAACTGGCTGCGCAATTCTTGCATGGCCTGAGCCATCTGCTCGCTGTCCAGATGTTCCGGGTTCATGGTCAGGGCGACGACATCGGTGCCACAAAAGGCTTTGAGCAGGTCGATTTCACTGCGGACATCGGCCATCGGCATATCCGGGAAATCTCCCCGGTGTGGGCGACCAGGGGCATGCTGCAGGACGATCGCATCAGGCACACAGCCTCGGATGATCAGGCTGGAGCTGGAGTAAGCCGGGTGGCTAAGTGCGCCCTGGCCTTCGACGATGATGATGTCGGGCTGCTGTTCGCGGTCGGCTTTGAGGATCGCGGCTTCCAGCTCACCGGCAGCAAACTGTGCCGGGATGGCGTCAATGGCAACGCCGTAGGGAGTGCCCTGCATCAGGCCGGTCTGGCCGGTGGCGATCATCAGTGCGTTGATGCCCATGGCTTGCAGTGCCTGTACCAGAATGGTGGCGGTGGTGCGTTTGCCGATGGCGGTGTCGGTGCCCAGCACGGCGACGCGTGGACAGGCCATTTTCATGACCTGACCGGTGAATACACTCAGTTCATGGCTAGGGGCGGGCTTGCGAATATCAGTGACGGTGACGCCGCAGGTGAGTGCTTTGCGCATCACGCTGTCGTCATTGGTCAGAAATTCATGCAGGCCGTTGATAATGTGTAGCCCTTTTTCCATTGCCTGGAAAATTACGTAGCGGTCTTTGGCAGAGAACTGGCCATCAAGCGGGGCAACGCCGAAGATGAAATGGGTCGGTTCAGCGTCCCCTTCGCGCAATGCCTGATTGAGGTCACGGTAGATGGGGATGCCGTTAGCTTTGCCATCGAGCACGGTGCCAGAATCAAGGCCCGCTTTGTCGCTGTCGATGACGCCCTGGATACGGAAGCGATAAGAGGCGCGGACCAGTCCGTTTGCTGTTTTTCCGTCCATCTCGCCAAAATTTCCCTCGCAGTACACCAGCGCAGTTTCCAGCGTTGTGCTGGCGGCGGTGTCCATCAGCGCTGAGCTGCTGGCCTGTAGCAGGGAGGTCTGGTCAATCTGGTGGATCTGCGCCTCGGTGGTCGGGGTGAGCTTGGTATTCATGGTTATTGTTCCTCATAACGTTCAGCCATGACCGGTACAGCGCAGCGGGCTGGGCTGTGTCTCGCGCGGCCTTGCCCCATGGCATTAAGCCTGGGTAGACCGAGGGTCTGGTGCTGGAATTAATAACTGCTGGCAGTGCTCGATGCGATCAGTCGTGCGTGATAGCGAGGTGAGCTGCCAGTCCGGTTGATCATCAGTAGTACGAGATCAGGAGCATAGAACGGACTACTTTTTTATAGTTATGGTAGCCAGAACAATTTGAATGCGCGGATAAAAACCGGCAACTACGTATCAAGAAGGGGCGTTAAAACTGAGTGTTTATCTGTGACAGGCGAATGCCTGGATTTGTAGCAAAGATAAAGGTTCGGTTTCAGCCTTGTTGGCGTTTTGTTACAACCGAATAGAACATAGTTACTGAAATTTTACTAGCGCACCAAAGTCGAACAATGGCTGATGATTGCAGGAATTTGCTAACAATGGACGAATTTAGACGTGAGTGTTGACATGTGGGTAGCCCCCGTTCAAGCCTCTTTCAGGCGTGAACGGGGATTTGTTTCAGCTTTTTTCGATGCTGGTTTCTAGCAAACTATTTAATTTTTCTGCGCTGATACTTTTTTCCCAATCGAACGATTCTCCTCGCTGATAGGCTTTTTTAACAGCCTCGCGGGCGGCCATACGCTGAATATATGCAGCGACATTGGGTAGCTGTTCTATATCAATTTTCTGGTTCTCATGGCCGCGAATCCAGGGGTAGATTGCCATGTCGGCAATTGAATAGTCGTCAGCGACATATTCACGACCTGTCAGCTGCTTCTCCAGCACCCCATACAGACGACGTGACTCATCGGTATAGCGTTTCTGAGCGTAGGGCACCTGTTCTGGTGCGTACTGATTGAAGTGGTGGTTCTGGCCCAGCATTGGCCCTAGCCCGCCCATCTGCCAGTTCAGCCATTGGAGGACCTCAGCCCGTGCCCGGCGTTGCTGTGGCAGAAACTGCTGATGCTTTTCCGCCAGCAGGGTCAGGATTGCGCCGGACTCGAACACAGCCAGTGGGCCATCGGCCTCACTGTAATCCAGGATAGCCGGAATGCGGTTGTTGGGTGATACCTGCAAAAACGCCGGATGAAACTGATCATCTTTAAGGATATTGATCGGAATCAGCCGGTAATCCAGCCCGAGTTCTTCCAGCAGGATGGTGATCTTGTGGCCATTCGGTGTTGGGGCATAGAACAGATCGATCATGGTCGGGCTCCGTGCAAATACAAAAAAAGGGAAGGTCAAGCACCACCGGTCTGTCGCCGTGACGTGCGACAGGGTCGGTTTCAGTGGGCGCGGCCCCAGTGGCTGATCAGATCATCCGGATGAACGCGAGACTGCGGCGCAACGGCGGTGAAATCCGTGGCCTGAATGTTAACCGGAGCCAGATAGCGCACTGTGGTTGCCAGCTCGTCCACATCGAAGGGTCTCAGTGGGCGAGATTGTACAGGCAGCTGCTGACCAGCACGGTGGTACACCGTATCCGGGGTGATGTCCGGGTCGCGCAGCGGATCGCTGGCGGCCTGTAGCGCGCTAACCCAGCTAAGGGTCAGTGCGAGCACAACGGGGGTGAGTTTGGCTGTCATTACTATGTACCTGAAACGTGAACGGGATGCTTAACCAGTGGGGCTACTTTACGGCGGTATTGGCGTTTAAAAAACACCCTATGCAACATGTCACTGTTGTCATATTTGCACTTATGCCGGATCTCGCTGATCTGTTGCGGTGCCGAACACGGCCTGGCGGGTTATACTGCTGCGCGCGTTTACGCCGCCATCACCCACACCGTCAATAACCAATGGACAGACCGTTATGACACTGCGCTCCGTTTTCCCCCGCTCTGCAATTGCCGTGGCTGTACTCAGCGCGCTGGCAACCATGGTTCAGGCCGACACTCAGCCCGCTGCTGCCGTGAATACTGTAGAGGCTCAGTCGCAGCCCTTGACGGTGCTGGATATCAGTGAGCGCAGTCGTGATGGGCGCAACCTGCTGGCGGTCTTGCTATCGACGGCGGTGGATGGCAGCCAGGATCTGCAGCCCTGGCTGCAGGTGCTGGTGGCCGGTAAGCCGGTGGCCGGTGGCTGGGAGCTTGGTCCGGATGGCCGCACGTTATGGTTTAACAACAGTGCGCCACAGCAAAACTATCAGGTACGGGTGCGGGCGGGCTTGCCGGGTGCGAATGGTGCCGTGCTGGCGACCACGGTCGAACAAGCACTGGAAACCCGTGCACTGGTGGCCGGTGCCAGCTTCAGCAGTGATGGGCTTTATCTGGTACCCGGTCAGGGGCTGCCGGTGCAGGCGGTAAATGTGGCGGAAGTGAACCTGGATTTCCTGCGGGTTGACCCGGCGCGGGTGCATGAATTTTTAGGCCGGGCGCAGAGCAGCGATCGTGAAAGCTGGTATGCCGAGGACCTGGCAAAGTATGGTCAGCTGGTACACAGCGGCCGTTATGCACTGGATGCTCCGGCCAATACTCAGGTGAACCGGGTGGTTGATCTGGCTGGAATCACAGCACTGGAACAGGCCGGGCTGTACCTGGCGGTGATGACGGCGCCAGGTCATTACCGTAACGAGCAGCTCACCTGGTTCCGGGTAACGGACATGGGGCTGCACGCCCGCCAGTATCAACAGCAACTGACGGTGGTTGCCAGCTCGCTGAAGCAGGGCACGGCGCTAGCCGGTGCTCAGGCTGAACTGCTGGATCACCGTCAGAACGTACTGGCTAAAGCGACCACGGATAGCCAGGGCCGTGCCACATTGCCCTGGCAGGCCTTTGGCGATAAAGCCTGGGCGGTGCGAGTGGTGCAAGGTGATAGCGAAGCGCGGTTACTGTTAAAACGCCCGGCGCTGGATCTGTCTGAATTTGAACTGGGCACCCGGCCCTGGCAGCCACAAGACCTGTTTATGTACGGCCCGCGTGATCTTTACCGCGCAGGTGAAACTCTGCAGCTATCGGGCCTGCTGCGTGACCCGGATGGACGCACGGTGCCGCCGGTGACCTTGCCGGTGAAGATTAAACGCCCCGACGGCAGTGAAGCGGCGCGGTTCAGCTGGCAGCCTGGCGAGCAGGGCTATTACGGCCAGCAATGGGCGATCCCTGCCAGTGCGCCTTTGGGTCGCTGGCAGGTGGAAGTGGAAGGACCGTTTAGCCATCCGGTGCGCTACAGCTTCCAGGTCGAAGATTTTATGCCGGAACGGATGCGGCTGGGCTTTAATGTACCCGCCCAGGGCACCAGTGGCGAGCGGCTGGCCGTTGCTGCTGGCGAAGCCCTGACGGTGCCAGTGCGGGGCCAGTATCTGTATGGTGCGCCCGCCGATGGCAATCGGCTGCAGGTTAACTTTCAGGCCCGGCCCTGGCGTGAGCCGTTGTCCCAGTGGCCGGGGTTCCAGTTTGGCGATGTGCAGGTCAAGGGAGACCGTCGGCCGCAGCCGCTGGTCGATCTGAAACTCGATGGCCAGGGCCGGGCGGATGTTGCCGTCAAGCCTGCGCGCTATAACTACAGCTCACCTATGCAACTGCGCCTCAGTGGCAGCCTGTATGAGAGTGGAGGGCGGGCGATTAACCGGTATTACGATGCGTTGCTTTGGCCGCAAACCACGGCGCTGGGGATCAAGCCTGGTTTCAGTGGTAATCCGGCCCGCAACAGCAAAGCGGCGTTCAAGCTGATCCGCAGTGACGTTAATGGTGAACTGTCGGCAGCGCAGCTCAGCGTCAAGCTGATCCGCGAGGAGCGCCAGTACTTCTGGAGCTACAACACCCAGCGCGGCTGGCATTACCAGTGGAGCGACAAAGCCTATCCGGTGGCCAGCGAGCTGGTGCAGCTCGATGGCAAGACTCCGGCCCAGATCGAGCTACCGGTAGACTGGGGCTGGTATCGACTGGATGTACGCGAGCCAGGCAGCGATCAG
>JAIBDV010000302.1 GCA_024686055.1 Neptuniibacter sp. | reverse complement strand
ATCCCCTCCCAGTGGCAGCAGTACCATCACGGCAGCAACCGGCAAACGTGTGAAATAGCGCATCTGACTTGCTCTCGCTGAAACAGCGTTTAATAAGTATGACTCCCCCTTAACACCATAGTTTCGGTAACACCCGAATACCCAGTCAGACCGACCTGACCGCAAGGGCTGTCCGGTCCGAAAATAACCCGTTCACTCAGTAACCATCTGTTTTCATTAAACTAGTTTCACCTGTCCCTTTCGCCGATAGATAAATATTCCACAGCTGTCACAATGGCACCACAGGCCTAAGCCACCACACTCCGACTACTTGAATAGAAAAGCACGAGCAACAACTCAGCGTTAGAGTAATGCTATGTAGAGCCAGATCAACGAGAACAGCATTGGAGCCAGTACAGCTTACATTCAGGCACGTTAGAGAGGGCGGGCTTATGATAGACTTTCCAGCCATGCCCTCAGTGCAAAGGACCCGCATAAGGGCACTGGTTTAAGAAGATTCGAGGATCTCCATGAAGTTCGCTAAATCAACACATCAGGCTGCCAACTACCTGCGCAAAGCCGTACCGCTGATGGTTAAATACAATATCCCGCCTAACCCATTGAACTATGCGCTGTGGTACACCTATGTCTCCCAGGAAGTACCCGAGCTCAATCAGCGGCTGGATAAAGCGCTCGAAACCTATGGCACCTGCCCAGGCATTGTCAGCGAGCAGATGTTCCGTGAGCATATTATTGATGAAGAACTTGAAACGGCTGACGAATTTGAAGCCGGCCTGCTACGCACTGTTGATGTACTGAATCAACAGGCCGTTGATACCGCCCAGCACACCGAAGACTATTCGGAGATTCTGACCAGCAGCCTGGAAGCGTTTGACGATAATAATAACAATGAACCGCTGGAAGGTATCATTCGCCAGCTGGCAGCCAGCACTCAGGCCGTCAGCGAAACCACCCGTGCTTTCCAGCATCAACTGGACGCTGCCCAGACAGAAATAGAAGCACTGCGCACCGAATTAAAGAAAAGCCGTCAGGATGCCCACATCGACCCGCTGACCGGCCTGTTCAATCGCCGTGTCTTCGACAGTGAGCTGGAACAGTTCAGCCAGGGGGGAAATTCGCAACGAATGTCATTGATCATGATCGATGTCGACCACTTCAAGCGGTTTAACGACACATATGGCCACCTGATGGGTGATAAAGTGCTGCAGTACGTGGGAAAGCTGTTGCGTGAAAACTGCCGCCAGCCCGTTTTACCCGTCCGTTTTGGTGGTGAAGAGTTCGCCGTACTGGCACCGGGCTATAACATCGCTGCCGCTGTCGATCTGGCCGAAGCGCTACGTAGCAAGATCGAAGCAATCCGTATTCGCCAGCGCCGTACCGGCGATGTCATCAGCTCCGTTACCGCCTCATTCGGAATCAGCCAGTTACAGCCAGGGCAGAGCCCTGTCGAACTGATAGAAGCGGCCGATAACGCCATGTACAAAGCCAAAGAAAACGGTCGTAATCGAGTCGAATGTGGGTAAACCAGTACAATAGCCCCGTATGTCCATTTATTTATAGATATAGCGAGCAATGGATCTGACCCTATGAACGAACTGCTACAGCCGCTGGCAAACTGGTATGTGCCTTACCGGAGTGAATGCGCTATGGCGATAATCGCCACCCTGCTGGTGCTTTACGGCGGTGATATTAATAATGCCATCAAACGGATGATTGCGCCGCTGCATATCGCCCTGCGTACCGTCGTCTTTATCCTGGTATGCGCGTTCGGATACGGCATGTTTACCGTCTGGCTGACGCCGATTCTGGCCGGTCAGATCGCTCGCATTCCAACCATCTATGAAGCCCCCTCCGTACTGAGTTTCTTTATTATTCTGGGCAGCATGGCACAGAAGCAACGCCAGATATGAAGTAGTACTTCTAATCTGGCATTACTAATTTTTATTACAAAACCGCTAACACTTTTCCGCTCTGGGCCGTAAGCTATGCGGCCTTTTTTGTGCTTATTTCAGGATGTAATCAAGCCAATGAACACAGGTGTGTTAACAGCTCTGGGGGCCTTTGGTATCTGGGGCTTTTTGCCGTTGTACTGGAAGGCGCTGGGCCAGGTACCCGCGTTAGAGATCATGACCCACCGCATGGTCTGGTCGATGCTGTTTGTCGCTATTTTGCTGTTCGCTCGCCGTAACTGGCAAACCCTGCGCGTGGCCCTGCGCGCGCCCAGTACACTGCTCAATTCACTGACCTGCGCCCTGCTGCTGTCACTGAACTGGCTGACCTATATCTGGGGGGTCAATAACGGCTACATCATCGAGACCAGTCTGGGCTATTACATCAACCCCTTGATGAATGTCCTGTTCGGAGTGCTGGTACTGCAGGAACGGCTAAGGCCCATCCAGTGGTTATCAATCGCACTGGCTGCCATTGGCGTAATCTATATGACCGTCAGCTACGGTCAGCTACCCTGGATTTCACTGACCCTGGCCACCACTTTTGCCATTTACAGCTTGCTGCACAAACAGACCTCCCTTCCCGCTATGGAAGGACTGGCACTGGAAACCGGCATGCTGTTCATCCCGGCCTTGCTGTACCTGCTCTGGCTGACCAGTCAAGGCAGCCAGAACTTTGGCCAGCAATCAACCGAGCAGGACCTGCTACTGATTGGCTCGGGCATCATCACCGCCGTACCACTGCTGCTATTTGCTTTCGCGGCACAACGGATTTCACTGACAACGCTGGGTGTTTTGCAATACCTGGGCCCGACCATTCAGCTGCTGATCGGCATCTGGGTCTACAACGAAAGCTTTGACGGCGCCCGCGCAGTTGCCTTTATTATGATCTGGGCCGCGCTGGCACTTTATACGCTGGAAAGCCTGCACTTCCACCAGCGCAAGCGTAAAGCCCGTCAATCCGCGTATCTATCACCCTGAGCAGAGGAACGTAAATGCCAGTGCTTGATGTATATCAAGCACTGGCCAGCTGAGAGCGCATTTATGGCTGACATTGTTTAGACTGCGCGATCCCAAAAGAACAGATGTTCAACTACCCAATATGACCAGCAAAAGTGATCAGCCCACAGCACCTTCTATAACCACCTTCCTGGTGCAGCGCTCAGTCTTCTTTTCTGTACTGGGTTTTCTGGCAATTTTCTTCATCGCGACCCAGGCCTACCAGACCTCCGTCGAAAAAAGCGCCGAAGGCATTGCTGACACTATCGCCAAAAGCACCTTCAACGCCATGTACCTGGTCATGAGCCAGGGCTGGAATCGCAGCCAGCTGGACGCTTTCATGGACGAGCTGGAACAGGGCAACCACAACAGTAACCTGAGCCTGACGATCTACCGCGCCGCGCCCGTCACCCAGCTCTATGGCAGCATCGAACAACCGGTTTTTGATGACCGTATCAATGAAGCCATCAACACCGGCCTGCCCCACCTGAGCAGCCAGGATGACCGCCTGCGCTACCTCTACCCACTACTGGCTGAACGCCGATGTCAGGCCTGCCACACCAACGTTGAAGTTGGCGACACGCTGGGCCTGATTGAAGTTAACCAGGACCTCAATCCGCAGATGTCCCAGGCTCGACAGACCCTGATCGCTTACCTGGCACTGATGGCGCCGATACCACTGCTGTTTGCCTGGCTGGCAATTCGCCAGATTCGTTTCGCCATGGATCGTTCCGTTAGCGCCCTGCGCCGTGACATTGCTCAGGTCGCTACCATTGCCGATCTGACCGATTTTGAAGTTAACAGCAATGATGTACGCTTCCGGGAGCTGCAAGCCATTTTCCACCAGGTACAGGAACTGGGGGAAAAACTGCGCGGCATCGCCGTTGACCGTGACCTGCTGGAATTTGAAATCCGCCTGCTGGAAAAGTTTGTCATCACCTCCGAAGTGGTCCGCGACTGGCGCGAATACGTCAAAGACCTGATGCAGGACATCAATCAGGTAATCCATACCCACACCATGTTTTCCATTTTCAAGGTGGATGACGAGCAGTTCGATCTGGAAATTTTCTGGCTACGCCCCCCCAGCAAGGAAAGTCGCGAAGGTATGGAAGCTGCGATTCTCAAACGCCTGCAACACCCCGAGAGCCCGTTCAGCCTCAGCGAAATTAAAGTCCGTCACAATATCAGCCAGCATGATGGCCCACCGCTGGTACTTGAGCAGCAGCAGATTGAGCTGCAAACAAAATCTCTGCTGGTCGAAGCGCCAAAGATTGGCGGTATCGTCGGCGTCGGTGTACAGGCTGAGATCATGCGTGATGACACCCGGCGGCTGGTGCTGGAGAGCATTCTCTCCACCCTGCTCAACGTCGTCGGCTCGGTCAAGGCAATCTACAAATACACTCGGGATCTTGAGTACTACGCCACCCGCGACCCGCTTACTAACCTGTACAACCAGCGAATGTTCTGGGAACTGCTGGACTACGAACTGGACCGGGCCGATCGTCACGGTTACAGCGTTGCGCTGATGAT
>JAIBDV010000063.1 GCA_024686055.1 Neptuniibacter sp. | reverse complement strand
TAACAAATCAGTCCGCTGTTGTTGGGAGTCGAGTATGAAGCCTGCAGAGTTTTCACGGAGCGGCTGGTACAGGTCTGTTGGCAGAGGGAAGTCACAATAGCTGTAGTTCCTGGCGATTAATGGTGAGTAATCGCATGTGTAAACAGCCGTGCTATTTTTTCGGAAAATCAGACGGCTCTTCTTTAATACTAAGTAATAATCTATTTGCAGATACATGGCCTCGGTGTGACTAAACCATTGGTAGGAATGGTCGGCTTTTTCATCGCCATGCTATCGGTTTAACTTGTTGTTTATATTGGTGTTTTGTGTCTTTCCTGATATTTGTGATTATTAAGGTTCAGATCAATAAAATATCGGATTACCAAAAATAGCCTACTCGATTGAAAGTTAAGCTGATAGACTGCTCCGGAAAATCTGAATGATACCTTGGCGAGCTGGTGTTTAGTCGCTGGTGTTGGTCTCGACGGAGTATATGGATATCACCATGAGTTGGTTTTCTAGTCTGAGTATTCGCTGGAAGTTACAGTTGGGTTTTTTTCTTGTGACCATGTTTACCACTATCTACAACCGGTGGCTGGCAACGCTGGAACTGGATGAGGCAGTAGAAACAGCACAAAAATTTGAAGCTTCAGATGCGCTTCTTAATGCTTTGATTCAGCAAAAACAGGACTTTATCTTACATTCTGTCTGGGAGTCCGGACTTGAATTCGTACTGCAGTTTTTTATCATTGGTGTTGTCGCCAGTCTGTTTGTTAAACCGATCGCTGCATTGATAAAAAGTTTGCAGGCTGTGAGTAATGGCGACCTGACGCAAAGCATTACCACTACGTCTCAGGATGAGATCGGTGTTGTTGTTGAGCATTTTAATATCATGCTCAAAAAGCTGAATGATGTACTGTCGAACGTTGATAACAGCTCAACGCATATTCGCCAGTCGGCCTATCAGATTGCGCGTGTTTCTCAAGATATTGCTTCAATCAGTGAAGAAGAGAATCATCACTTTGTAGAACTTTCTGATGTTATACGCCAGTTGCACAGTGCATCGGAGCAGGTGCAGCAAACAGCGGCAAAGTCCCTGGAAAGTGCTCAGCACAATGAGCATACCGCGAGCGCCAGCGTTCAGGGGATGCGCGCTAACATTGAAGAGTTGATCGGTATCAGCGGTGAAATTTCTGAGGCCTCAAAGCGGGTTGAAGCGTTAAACCACTCTGCAGAGCAAATAGGTAATATCATTGGTAACATCCGCGAAATTGCTGATCAAACGAATTTGTTGGCCTTGAATGCGGCAATTGAGGCTGCGCGTGCCGGAGAGCAGGGGCGGGGGTTTGCAGTGGTGGCTGACGAGGTGCGGGCGCTGGCAGAAAAAACCAGTCAGTCATCTGTGCAGATTACCGATATTACCGGGCAGTTTGCCCAGCGAGTGGGTGATGTTACTCAGACGATGGCGCATATGGTGACGCTAGTGCAGACCAATAGCCAGGAATCTGAAGCGACAGTTAAAGAGTTGGGTCTGGTGGAGGAAAGTGCGCGAAGCAGTGCCGAGCATGCGGCAGTGATCGAGCAAAACAGTGCTCGACAACTGGCGACATTTTCCGAGCTGGAAGAGGCAATGGAGCGGTTGCTGAGCGTATTCAAGCAAAATACTTCTAAAGTAGCTAATACGGCGAATATTGGTAGTGCGCTGTATGATCTGACCCAGGAGCTGGCGCAATTACTGAGTGGCTTCAATCTGGAGTCTGTGCCGCAGAAACTTTCTTCTGTCGCGTCGGAGCGGCGTCAGTGTATGCGTATCAGTAGTAACTTGCTGATTTCGATAACGGATAAAGACAGTGGGCTTGAGGTCGATGGCTTCTGTCATGATATCAGTCTGTCTGGTATGCGGATTGCCATTTCACGTGAGCTGAAAGAGGGGGTGGTGGTGGGGCTGCATATTCGTTTGCCTTCAGCGGATATCGATGAATACAATCGTACTGCTCCGCTTAATATTGATGCCGAGGTTGTACGTGCGCAAAGCCGGGCTAATGGTAAAAACATTTATGGTTTGCGCTTCAAATCTGTGGATGGTCGGAATAAGACACAGTTGCAGCGCTGTCTGGAGTTTTTCCAGGGACGTTAACCTGGCTATATATCGGCATAATTTTCCTTTCTGCTGCATGGCGTTGCAACACTGAGTGTTGTAAACCTGCCTTGTAGTCAGGAAGGAAGCCGGTAGCATGGGCATACTATTTTCTTTTGAGTCTGTTCATGGCTGCACAACCTGATCTTCTTACCGGGGCTATTCGCCCAACGCTGGTTCGTATGACTGTGCCGATGATGCTTGGCATTGTCAGTTTGATGTTGTTTAACCTTGCGGATGTCTATTTTGTTGGCCAGCTCGGTATTGAACCTCTGGCGGCGCTGGGCTTTACCTTTCCTGTTTCCTTTTCGATTGTCAGCCTGGCGATTGGTTTTGGTATTGGTACATCAGCAACGCTAGCGCGGCTGATTGGCGCTGGGCGTCAACAGGAAGCTGGAGCTGTGGCCACTGATAATCTGGTGATGACGGCTTTGGTGGTCGTGGTTATCTCACTGCTGGCCCTGATGGGGCTTGAGCCGGTTTTTCGTTTGATGGGAGCGGGCTCTAATCTGTTGCCGTTTATCGATAGTTATATGTCCGTCTGGCTTCTGGGTGCTGTTTTTCTGGTGGTCAATATGGTTGGCAATAGTGCTATGCGGGCCAGCGGGGATACTCGAACGCCAGCCAAACTTATGGCGCTATCTTCTGCGCTCAATCTGATGTTAGATCCGTTGCTTATTTTTGGGGCGGGGCCAGTGCCCGCTATGGGTATTCAGGGTGCGGCAATTGCCAGTGTGATCGCCTGGGGGCTGACGACGCTAATGGTGCTGCATGTACTTTACCATCGCGCCCGGTTGCTGGTGGTGCAGCCGATCAGGCCTCGGCGTATCGTTCGGCATTGGTCCCAGGTAATGAAAATTGGTTTACCCGCGGCGTTATCAAATATGATGACGCCGGTTGCCGGTGCAGTCATGACCGGGCTGGTTGCGGTACATGGGCCTGAAGCAGTGGCGGCGTTCGGCGTGGGTAACCGGCTGGAGTCGATCTCGTTACTGGTATGCCTGGCGTTCTCAATGACGTTACCCCCGTTTATCAGTCAGAACTTCGGTGCCGGTCAGGTAGAACGAGTCAGTAAGGTATATTTGGGCGCTGTCCGTTTTGCACTAGGCTGGCAGTTACTAGTGTACGGTGGGCTGTTGCTCGGATCTGATTTTCTGGTGTCTCTGTTTACGGGTGATGATCGGGTTCGTGAGTTGCTAGGGCTATGGTTGTTGCTGGTCCCCGTGGGTTTTGGTTGTCAGGCTGTAACATTTCTTACCGCTTCTGCGTTCAATGCGCTGCACCAGCCGTTACGGGCGATGCGAATAAGTGTCACTCGCCTCTTTATATTCTATGTTCCGCTGGGGTGGCTGGGGAGTGTGTTTGCGGGGCTTGAGGGGATGTTTGCCGGGTTGGTGCTGGCCAATGTTCTGATTGCCGTGATGGCATTTTACTGGATGCAGCGACATCTGGCGCGACTTCAATCGGCGTGAGGGGGTGTAAGGCCGGGTGCAATGCCTGGCTACCTGTCGTTGTCGGGTGCTCTCTAATTTCCTGCTTTCTTTGGCTTATACTTTTTGCCAAGCTTGATTTGTTTGACGAATTACGGCTTTCCGTCTACCGAAAAAATAGTGCTTGTCACCTGCTTTTAATATAGCCATTATATATTTTAGTTGGATCGAAATAGAGTGAATTAGCAGATCTGGCTTCGCTATTTTTAGTTGAATCAAGCGAAATGGATTTGCGCTCGTCGTTAATAATGATGAGCCGTGTTGATAATTATAATGGGGATGTGACGCATGAGTCAGAAAGTAGCTTTGGTAACCGGTGGTACAGGTGGTCTTGGAACCTCAATTTGTCGTTCTCTCGCTGATTCCGGTTTCCGGGTTGTAGCAGGTTACAATAGTGGTGGTAATCACGATAAAGCGAAAGCCTGGCAGGAAGAGCAGCGCCAGGCTGGTTACGATATTCTGGTGTCTTATGGTGATGTAACAAATGCTGAATCCTGCGCAGCTTGCGTGAAAGCAGTAGAAGAGATGACGGGCGGTACCGTTGACGTACTGATTAATAATGCCGGTATCACCCGTGATGGGCAGTTCAAAAAAATGAGCTGGGAGCAGTGGGACGAGGTAATGTCCGCAAACCTTGACTCCATGTTCCATATGACGCGTACGGTTATCAATTCGATGATTGATAAGGGCTGGGGGCGTGTTATAAACATCTCTTCTGTGAATGCACAGAAAGGTCAGTTTGGCCAGTGTAACTACTCTGCCGCTAAAGCAGGCATTCACGGATTTACAAAGGCTCTTGCGCAGGAAGTTGCACGTAAAGGCGTGACGGTTAATACGGTGTCTCCAGGTTATATTAAAACGCCAATGGTAGCTAAAATCTCTGAAGAAATTCAGGCGCAGATTTGCAGCACGATTCCTGTCGGCCGCTTTGGCACCCCGGAAGAGATTGGTCGCATTTGTAATTTCCTTGCTGAAGAAGGTTCCAGTTATATTACTGGTGCTGATATGTCTATTAACGGTGGCTTGCACATGCACTAACGCTGCTCTGATAAAAATACCCGCATTGCGGGTATTTTTTTGCATTGCAAAAAATTTTTCTGTCGCTTTGTTATAAAAGGGTCAGGAAGGATTCATTCTTCTTTCTTACGTAGTTTTTGTTGCGCTGCAAGATAGCGGGGCATTGGGCCCAGATCTTCGTAAATTTCTTCCCCTTCTTCGATCCTGATAACCCTGGTACCGGGGATATATGGCATTTTCTCTTCGATCTCAAGAATGGCCAGGTGCAGCAGGCTTGCCACGACTTCATTTCGTTCCAGTTGAAATGTTGCCGCCAGTGCCTCAAGCTTTCGCAGATCATTCTGTGGGATGTCCAGTTGGCAGCTGACCCGCTGTTGGGCGAAGTTTGTCTGGCTTTGCCACTGCGTCAGCAATGTCTTGAATGATTGGCTGTTCATAAATCGATTCCGATAGGTCAGGTGAAATAACGAGTTGCTCTGAGCTGTTTCTGCTGTCAGTTTAGTGGGCTTATGTCACCTGTGTTGACCTGGGCGGTACGGATTGTGGTTCTTGATAGCTCTGGTGCAACGGCTGTTCTGCTGATTCGGATCAGGTGTAATTTTTGCCGATGTTTGCGTGTTATCTGTGCGCTCGGGGGCGAGAACTTAAAGGGGAATGTGCATGGCGGGAGTGAGAATTGTTGTCGGAACGGTATATGGCACTGCAACTGAGGTTGCTTATGGGTGTGTAAGGCAGCTCACGGAGTTAGGCCATCATCCGGCACTGCTGAAGTCTGCCGACTATGGGCAGCTGGTTGATGATGCACTGGATGTGGTGTTGGTGATTACCTCTACGACGGGTGATGGCGAGATACCTGATGATATTCTGCCGTTGTATGAGGCGCTGGAACAGCGGATGCCTGCCTTGTCACAGGCGCGTTTTGGTGTGATTGCGCTAGGGGATAGTGGTTACGAGAATTTCGCTGAAGCGGGTGTTCAGTTTGCTGCCCTGTTGCAGCGGACCCAGGCCGTCGCAGTGGGGGAGCCGCTCTTTATTGATGCTTGCGAAACGGCAGACCCTGAAGAAGCGGCGGCACTATGGCTGGATGAATGGGCGGCGTTACTTTGAGTGACAGAGTTCTCGAGTTTTTGCAGATAAACGGTGTTGCTGTTGTAGCAGCGTTTCTATCTCCTCTACTGGTAAGGGCCGACTGAACAGGTATCCCTGAAGCTGGTCGCAATCTTCCTGCTTCAGAAACTGATGCTGGGCATCGGTTTCTACACCTTCTGCGCAGACGGTCAGCCCCAGGCTGCGGCCCAGGGCGATAACGGCTCGGGCAATAGCTTCGTCGTGCGGGTCGTCAGGAATATCGCGCACCAGTGACTGATCAATTTTTACCTTCTGGATGGGCAGTTTTTTCAGATAGGCTAAAGAAGAATAACCGGTTCCGAAATCGTCCAGCGCCAGGCTGATTCCCAGCGCGCGTAGCTCCAGTAGTACGGAGGCTGTCTGGGCTTCATGCTGCATGACAAAAGTTTCCAGAATTTCCAGTTCAAGGGCTTGAGTGGGCAGGTTGTGTTGCTTGATCAATTTGTTGAGCTGGAGGATCAGCCCACCTTGCAGAATTTGTTGTCCGGCCAGATTGATGGACAGGCGAAAGTTATCCAGTCCGGCGCGCAGCCAAAGGCCAAGCTGGGCGCAGGCAGTATTGAGAACCCACTGGCCAAGCCGGTGCATCAGACCAATCTCTTCAGCAATCGGTAGGAAATCTCCCGGGCTGACCAGGCCGAATTCAGGGTGCTGCCAGCGAATGAGGGCTTCTGCCCCGATAATTCGACCACTGTGGCCATCAACCTGAGGCTGATAAAACAGCACAAATTCATTCTTCTCCAGTGCATTACGTAACTCTGGTTCCAGCTTTATCCATGTTTCAACCTGTCGCCCCAGTTGCGGTCGATAGAGGCAATAAGCGTTGCGGCCATGTTTTTTTGCGTGGTGTAACGCTGTATCAGCGTGTCTGACCAGCTGGTCAGCCTGAGTGCCATGATCCGGCGCGATAGCGACGCCAATGGATGCGGTGGTGAAATAGCGTCGCCCGCAGACCTCAAACGAACGGTCCAGCACGGTTACCAGTTGCTGTGCAATGCGTTCGGCATCTTGCTGTGTGCTGGTCATTGGCAGCAAGATTGCAAACTCATCGCCGCCCAGTCGGGCCAGCATATCGACCGGCGTTATCTGTTGTTTCAGTAATTCTGCAACCTGGATCAGTAACTGATCACCTGCTTCATGTCCCATTGATTCATTAATATGCTTGAACCGGTCAAGGTCCAGCATCATGACGGTGAGTGCTGGCTGATGGCGTATCCATTGTTCAAGTACGGTATTGAATAGCAGCCGGTTGGGTAGTTGAGTCAGGGTGTCGTGGTCACAGGGGAAGCGGAGTCGTTTTTCTGATTCATGCTGATGATGAATATCTGTGTAGATAGACACTTTGTGCAGGAGCTTGCCTCGCTCGTCTTTGACCAGCTTGATATGCAGCCGCTGGAGGCAGGTGTGCTGATGCTTGTGACGGCTCCATATTTCGCCTTGCCAGCTACCATACTTGTCCAGCTGGTGTTTTTGTTGGCGGTAATAACTGGCTGGGTGTTGATCTGAGCGGATCAGCTGAGGAGTGCTGCCAATGAGTTCCTCCCGGCTGAAGCCTGTAATTGTGCAGAATGCATCATTGACGTCCGTGATGATGTCGCTCGGATCTGTAATCAGAATGCCTTCGCTGGTCGTGGCAAATGCGGTTGCGGCTAGCACTATCTGTTCTGCGCTGGCTTTAGCGTGGCTGATATCCAGGAAAATACCGTTCCAGATACGATCATCCTCATGGCCCGGTGTTTCTGGCAATCCAGACACTTGTATCCAGCGGATCAGTCCGTCGCTGCTAAGGAGTCTGAACTCCTGATGCCAGGGGGCGCCGGATCGGTGCGACTGGTGGATTGCCTGATTGAACGGTTCCCGGTCTTTTGGGTGCAGTGCTGACCAGAAAGTGCTGTAGCTGTTTAGTACGTCATCAGCGCTGAGTCCCAGTATCTGTTGGCTTTGCTGGCTGAAAAAGGTGAAACAACGATGGCCATCGGCATGTTGACGGTACTGAAAGACGACGCCGGGCAGTGCGCTGGTAATTTGATGTAACCGTGTGGTTGTTGCCTGCAAGGCCTCATTTGTCTGTTCCTGCCGGATTGCAATACCGACCAGATTAACGGCGGCTTCAAGCAGTTGATTGCTGAACTCATCAGGAAGTCCGCTATGTCGGGTGCACAGGGACAGGCTGCCCTCAATACGGTCGCCATCGCTCATAATGGGCCATGTCCAGCAGGCACTAAACCCTGCTGTGGGCACCAGAGATTGTCGTTGTGGCCACGGCGGCTTTGCTGTCGTGCTCGCCTCGTTACTGGGTCTGTCGTGCAAGGTTGCGCTGACGCAAACGTTATTGTTGTAGCGCTTGCCCCAGCTATCGATCAGCGCGCGGTCGGAGGTAGATAAACCTGAGGCGCAGACCAGATTCAGGTGTTGGCGTTGGCTGTCGAACAATCGCACCATGACGGCGCTTTGCGGGATCGCCTTTTCCAGGGTCAGGCAGATAAGGTCCAGAATCTGTGGCAGGGGTTGTCGCGCGGCAATATGATCCAGAATGTTACGCTGCAGTTGAGTCAGCGTTGTGAGCTGCGCGGCAGGCGTGATCAGATCCGTTGTGGTTACTGGCATGGGGCGTCACTTTCATCCATTGATAAGGGCCTGAGTCTGAGAGTCAGAGCGCTTGCGTTATGCCACCCATGGCTGTTTTTTGTGGTCTGCTGCTCGTGGCTGACTTCAGTTAAGCACAAAAAGTCAGAATTGCCTGGTGGTCATGCACTGGGATTCAGAATCTGCCGAAAGGTCAGGTTTATACGTGGGTTCAGTGCTTTTCGGGTGCGAGGAATGCTGTGCTGCCAGTTGTGCTGAGTGTTGCCGGACATCACCAGCAGATCACCGTGGTGTAAGGTTAGTTCTATTTTTTTCTGCTGAGGCTGCTGTTTGTGGCGCAGTAAAAATCGGCGGTTCTGGCCCAGGCTCAGCGAGGCGATCACCGGATTCTGGCCCAGTTCGGGTTCGTCGTCGCTGTGCCAGCCCATTGCATCGTTGCCGTCACGATAAAGGTTGAGCAGGGCACAGTTGAATTGACTGGCGCACAGTTGTTCAAGCCTGGGTAACAAGCTGGCAATGGCTGGATGCCAGGTGGTGCTGGTCAGGTTCAGGCGGGAATATCGATAGTGCAGCCCCGGCTCTCCCTGAAAGGCCTGTAGGCGGGGGATATCATGGGTTTTGCCATACAGGGTGATCTGTTCCTGACGCCAGCTGACCTCATTGCTCAGTTGCTGTAGCAGCTGGCTGGCGTCAGGCCTGGGCAGAAAGGCTGGCAGGTAAAGTAATTCGCCATCGTCTAGCAGGTCGTTGTGGTGGATCATTGTTGTGGGAAATTGCTCTGTTGATAGATTGCTCGCTATGCTCAGAGTAACAGAGTCTGGAGAATATAATCATGAACTCGCTGCTGGATCTACCCTGTGAGGCCTGTCATGCAGGTGCACCTGAAGTAACGGAAGTGCAGGCTGTTGCCTGGCTGACGCAGCTGCCTGGCTGGCAGCGTTGTGATCTGGATACGCAGGCAAAGCTGTTTTGTTGTTTCCGGTTCAATGATTTTGCTCAGGCGTTACATTTTACCAACGCCGTTGGTGCTCTGGCTGAGCAGCACAACCACCATCCTGATTTGCTGACGCGTTGGGGGGCGGTGGAGGTAACCTGGTACACCCATGCGATTGGTGGCCTGCATCAAAATGACTTTGTCTGTGCGGCACAGACTAATCGTCTATTCAGTCAGCTTAGTGCCCAGTAGTGTTAGCCCCCTGTGGCTGATAGAATTATCCGCTTTTTATCATTTGCCTATTTTGCTTTTACGGAGCTGAGACAACAATGGAACGTAGATTCCGTCTCGTACTGGCCTGCCCTGACCGGGTCGGCATTGTGTCCATGGTGAGTAACTTTATCTCCAGCCATGGTGGATCAATTACCGATGCTAACCAGCATTCAGATACCAGCACCGGCTGGTTCTTTATGCGGGTAGAAATTAAAGCGGACTCCTTGCCCTTCAGTCTTGAACAGCTGGAGGAGGCCTTTAGTCCGATCGCCTGCTCATTTGAGATGAGCTGGCAGATTAACGATTCGGCTAGCCCAAAACGGGTAGTGTTGATGGCCAGTCGTGATGCCCACTGCCTGGCGGACCTGCTCTATCGCTACCATGCCGGCGAGCTGGACTGTGAGATCCCCTGTGTGATCTCCAACCATGATGACCTGCGTTCCATGGTGGAATGGCACGGGATTCCGTACTTCCATGTTCCAGTGGATAAGACGAATAAGCAGCCGCATTTTGCTGAGGTCAGTCGCCTTATCCGTGAACATGCTGCAGATACTGTGGTGTTGGCGCGCTATATGCAGATTCTGCCGGAAGATATCTGTGCTCAATACGAGCGTCAAATTATTAATATCCATCACAGTTTCCTGCCATCCTTTGCGGGTGCCCGGCCTTACCACCAGGCGCATGTTCGTGGGGTTAAACTGATCGGGGCCACCTGTCACTATGTGACCCAGGATCTGGATGCCGGGCCGATAATTGATCAGGATGTTACCCGCATTAGTCACCGCGATTTGCCAGAAGATATGGTGCGACAGGGTAAGGATGTGGAGAAGAACGTGCTCTCCCGTGGCTTGCGCTGGCACCTGGAAGATCGCGTTCTGGTGCATGGCAATAAAACAGTGGTCTTCAACTGACCCTGTTTTGCCAGGTAGGGTGGTCAATTCGGGACTAACATGGTTGTGAACCATCAGATACCGCCGTATCTGCACGATGACAAGGAGAGCTGCCATGTTACGTTCTGTGAAAGTCCGAGACTATATGACTGAAAGCCTGGTGACCTTTACGC